>DASYQW010000348.1 GCA_036005065.1 Candidatus Methylomirabilota bacterium
GTGGTGCTGAACCGCCGGGCGCGGATGCTCGAGGAGGCGATCGCCGACGCAAGGAGCGCCGAGGCGCGCACCCGGCTTGTAGCCAAGTTCGAGGAGGTGCTCTCCCAGCTCGATGTCGCTCGGGCGGCGGTCACGCGCCCGGCCGAGCCTGAGCCGGCCCTGCTCTCGCCCGAGATCCTTCGTCGGCTGGAGGTGCTCAAGCACCCGGCTGCTGCGTGGCAGCGGTTCCGTCAACGGACCCGGAAGGAGATCGTCCGAGCCCTCGCCGAGACGGTCTGGATCTACCCAGACGCCGATGGCTACGTCCTGGTCATGGACTGGCACGGCGAGGGACGCGCCGCGGCAAAGGTCCAGACCGTCCGGCGGAAGAAGGTCTACTACATTCCGGAGGAGATCAGGGCGCTCTTCTCCGAGGGCGATGGGGGACCGGGTACTCGGCTTCCCGATGACTCTGATCCACGCCATCCGGACGGTGAAGACGCAGCTCTTTCGTCGTTGGAACGCGAGGTTACGGTCCACGCCGACGTCGACGCTGTGATTGGTAGAAAGGCAGTTCGTTCCTGGACGAGCTGCCGGAGTTCCGGGCCCACGTCCTGGAAACCTTGCGGCAGCCGCTCGAGGACGGATTGGTGGTGATCTCACGCGCGAGCGCCAGCCTCACGTTTCCGGCGGAGTTCCAGCTCGTGGGCGCCACGAACTTCTGCCGGCGTGGCTGTCGCGACCTGGGGACGTGCGCGTGCACGCCGGCCGAGCGGGCGGCCTACCTGGGGCGGCTGTCGGGGCCGCTCCTGGACCGGATCGATCTGCACCTCGAGGTACCCCCCGTCCCCTACCGGGATCTGGAGGCGCCGGCAGCGGGCGAGGGGTCGCCGGCGATCCGGAAGCGGGTCATCGCGGCGCGCCAGCGCCAGCGGGAGCGCTGGGGACGGGGCCGCTTCCGGGTGAACGGCCGAATGCTGCCGCGGCAGGTAGCGCGCTACTGCGGCCTCACGCGGGAAGGCCGGCAGGTCCTCGGCCATGCCGTGGACCGGCTCGGGCTCTCGGCGCGCGCCCACGATCGCGTCCTCAAGGTGGCGCGCACGATCGCGGACCTGGCGGCTCGGGAGGCGATCGGGCCGGAGCACCTCGCGGAGGCGCTCACCTACCGGGGGATCGAGCGGCGCCTTTCCTGACTCGGGGCCGGACGCGGCGACGGGTAGTGGCGATGGGGTCGGCGGGGTGGTGCCACGCGCGGCGCCAGAGAGCCTCACGCTCCCCGGCGCCGCGGGCGCGATCCCTCTCTACTTGTAGCCGCGGCGGACCTGGCCGCGGATCTCGCCGTCGGGAAACTTTGCGGTCTTCAGGTTGACGTAGGTCAGGCCCTGACGGATGGCACGCAGGGCTTCCTGGAACTCTGCGGCCGCGATCCCCTGGGCCGCCGGGCCGAGGATCTCGCTCGCATTCAGGGTCCCTTCGACGGTGCCCGGGGACGGCGGGCAGGCCGGGGTCGTCGCGGTGGCCGGGTTCACGCACAGGACCGCGATGAGCCCGCCGTTGGCGGCCGACTGGGCGAAGTGAAGCTCCGCGGTCGACGGCACGCCCTCGAGGTCCCGATAGGACAGCTTGTACTCGAGCACCGTGCCGTCCGTGGTGACCCGCGCGGTGAACTCGCCCTTGCCGTTGGTGGAGACTGCCGGCACCTCCTCGTAGCCCCGCAGGTACGCCTTGTGCTTGCCCTTCTCGTCGTCCTCGTGAGCAGGACCGGGACCGCCGAACGCAGGCGCGACGAAAGCCGCGAGCAGGGCCGCAGGAGCCGCCAGTGTCGTGACCATCCGCTTCATGTCGCCGCCTCCCTTTCCGTGTTGGGTGCTTCTCGAACGCAGTGGAGAGGGAAGCAAGGTTCGCGCCACGACGCGCCGGAAGCCGGGGGTGTGTTCCGCAGCCCATTTGCGGGTTTGTTCTTCCCAGCTGGGACGGTCCGCGCGGGGGGATATCCCGCGCCTGACAATTTCTTGCCCTCGCCCGGACGTGATTCGTCGCTCCACTCTCGGCTGGGACGCGCGCGCGCGCCCGCCCCGTGTCCGACTCAGGAAGCTCCCGCCAGCGGAAACGATTACGTCTGCTCCCGTCTTTACGCGGCCCCTGCCGATCCCCGAGGATGAGGGCACGCCGGAACCATCGGCGGCCATCCGGCCGCGAACCCGAGGAGAGGAGGATCGACTTCTGGGCTACCCCCTGACCACCTACGGGCTTCTCGCCAAGTCGCACTGGCGGGCGCATCGCCCCTCGATGTACCGGGCTCTCGAGGATGCCGGCAAGCTCGAAGCCGCTCTCTATGCGGCGCAGGAGCGGACGCACGATCAGCTCCTGGCCCTGCTGAGCCGCGGCTGCGGTTTCTACGAGGCCTGGGAGAAGGTTCGGGGAAAGTGGCTTCTCCTCCCCGATGAGCGCGCGGTCCCGATCCTCCCGTTCGATCCCGCCGATCTGGTCCCGCCGGCGAAGCTCCTCCAGTACCGAAGGCGCGGTGCCTGAGACCAGCCGGCCGGGTGGCCGACCGGCTTCACGCTCCGCTATACTGGACGCCACCACCGAGGTGGGAGGGAGGTCGGCGGTGCGTGAAGGGGTTCGTCTGGACCGTCAGCACACGGCCCTGCTGATCGTCGATGTCCAGGAGCGCCTGTTCGGAGCGATGGATCCCGAGCAGCGCGAGGCCATGGTCCGCAACCTCAAGATCCTGGCGACCGGTGCCCGCCGGCTCGCGATGCCCGTCATCGTCACCGAGCAGTACCCGAAGGCACTCGGCCATACCCTGTCGGAGGTGCGCGACGCCCTGGGCACGGTGGAGCCGATCAGCAAGGTCGCGTTCAGCTGCTGCGCGGTCGACGGGTTCACCGACGGGTTGCGCCGGCTCGGGGCGCAGGCCGTCGTGGTCTCCGGTCTCGAGACCCACGTCTGCGTCCTGATGACGGCCCTCGATCTCCTGGCCGAGGGCTTCGCGGTCCACGTGCCCGCCGACGCGACGGTCTCCCGGATGCGCCCGAACTGGGAGATCGGCCTCGCCCTGCTGCGGGGCGAGGGGGTCGTCGTCACCACCACGGAGACCGTGCTGTTCCAGCTCCTCCGGCAGGCCGACACCGACGACTTCCGCGCGCTCGCGCCCTTCCTGAAGTAACCGCGGTGCCGCGCTACTTCGACATCCGCTCGACCGTGCTCGTCGTGGTCGGCCATGGCCTGCTCGCCGAAGAGGAGGACCGACCGATCGCCTACGAGCTGAAGCGGACCATCAACGAGCGTGGTCGCGGGACGGACTCGCAAGCGGGGGTCGTGGTCACCGACCTGTGGATGCTGCAGAACGAGATGGCGGAGTTCTTCCCCGCGATCGCGCTCGGGGGCCCCAGCGTCAACGCCTTCACGACGCAGATCTACGAGGATCTGCCGGTGGCCTACACCCGGGGCCAGCGGGTGTTCATCCAGATCGACCCGGAGGGAGCCGGCAAGCGGGCCGCCGTGTGGGGCATGGACCGCGAGGCCACCCGCGAGGGCAGTCAGGTCTTCGTCGCGGACGGCTTCCTGGATCGGTTCCTGGACCTCGTCTGGCGGCGCGGCGGCCGGTGACGGCCCGACCGCCGTCCCGCGCGATCCGCGTCGCGGTCGACGTGATCATCGAGCTTCCGGAGGGCGCCATCGTGCTGATCGCGCGGCGCAACCCGCCGATCGGCTGGGCCCTTCCCGGCGGGTTCGTGGAGTTCGGGGAGACGCTGGAGGCGGCGGCCGTGCGGGAGGCGCGCGAGGAGACCGGCCTCGCGATCGAGCTCTCGCGGCAGTTCCACACCTATTCGGATCCCGCCCGCGATCCGCGCGGCCACACGATCTCGACGGTGTTCATCGCGCGGGGGAGCGGCACGCCGCGCGCGGGAAGCGACGCCCGGGAGATCGGAACGTTCCGGCGCGAGACCCTCCCTCAGCCCCTGGTCTTCGACCACGCCCAGATTCTCGACGACTACGACCGCCGCCGCTACTGAGCCGCGCGCGCGGTCCGGGTCCCGAGAGGTGGGGGAGGTCTCGAAGGGGGCCGTCGAGCCCCCTGCCGATGTAACGCTCGCCATTCCGAGCGCGGGCTTTGCCCGCGCAACCGGGTCCTGGGGGAGGTCTCGGAGGGGGCCGTCGAGGCCCCCTCCGATGCATCTAGGAGCGGGGCTTGAGGCGCGGGGCCGGCCTGGGCGGCACGTTCGTGTAGAGCACGGTGCCGTCGCCCTCCACCTGTCGATAGATCTCCTGCGGCGCTTGGGTGGCGGTTCCAACCGGCCTCGAGCCGTTGGCGGCCGAGCCGCTCGCTCCGGACCCGCCGACGCCCTGATACAGCGCGCGCACCTTCCGCACGTAGTCCTGTGTCTCCGGGTAGGGCGGCACCCCCTGATGGGTGCGCACGGCGACTTCGCCCGCATTGTAGGCGGCGAGGGCGAGCGTCACGTCGCCCGAGAAGCGCTCGAGCAGGTCACGCAGGTGACGGACGCCGCCGTCCACGTTCTGCTGGGGGTCGAAGGCGTTCCGGACGCCCAGCTCCGCGGAGCGCTGGGGCATGAGCTGCATGAGTCCCTGGGCGCCCTTCCGGGAGACCGCCCGGGGATTGCCGGCCGACTCCACGACGACCACCGCCTGCACCAGGCGGGGATCGACCCGGTAGCGGCTCGAGGCCAGCTGGATCAACTCGGCAAAGGGTGTCGGGGCCGCGCTGCGGGTGATGGAGCGCGGCGCGGGCTGCGGTTCGATCCAGCCGGGCAGCCCACGATAGCGCGGATCGGATGGCGCGTTGGTGAAGTGTACGACTCCGGAGGCATCCTCGAAGCGGAACATCCCGGCCTCGGCCGGCCCGACGAGCACGAGTCCGGCCAGCACGCCCAACCAGCACGCATTCCCGGCGCCCTTCTTGATCATAGGGCGCTCATTCTAGGGAATGGCCCGCGAGCCTGTCAAGTTTCCGAGCTTCCGTAGTGGCTCTGCCCCACGCCCGATCAATTCCCAGATGGGACGTCGAGGCAACGAGCTCGGCGTCGGACGGAGACGTCGGAGGAAAGACGGGATCAGTCGCGGTGAAGCGCGAGGCCCAGAAGATGGGCCGGTCGATCGGCGTCGCTCGCGACGCCGACCTCGATGGCATAGGCGTGGGCCGGCTGAGCATGGAAGCGCAGGCCAGCCGAGCCGAGGGCGACCGGGGTCGACGAGTCCGCGGGCAGGATCCGGACCGTGACCGCGGCGCCCATGACCGAGGGCTCGACCCTCCAGCGACCCTCCGGGATCTCCAGGTCCGCGAGGCGCCCGGGCTCTCCGGTCCGGAGGACGGTGCCCAGCCGGCCCTGCGGGTCGAGGCGGGCGACCGTTGTCGGCGCCGTCGCGAAGAGATACCCCGGAATCGTCACCCGCGAGGGCCCGCGCTGGATCCCGACCGCCCCCTCTCGGCGCACCCACATGTAGAAGCGCGCGGGCTGGGGATCGTCGCCCTCGATCTGCACGCACTGGTACCACCGCGGGAAGCGTGGATCGCGCTCCATCTCGATCCCGCTCCGATAGATGAAGGATCGAGAGTCGCCGGCGAGCCCGCCGACGATGAGGTCGGGTGCCCGCTCGAGGACGTATCCCCCGTCGCCCAGTTCGTGACCTCGGTGCCCTCGGCCGAAGCTCGCGGGACGGTGGGTGGCGAGGTATCGATCGTTGAGTCCCAGCATGTCGAGGGCCGGGAGCTGGGAATAGTAGGGCATGATCCCCGCCGAATCGACGGCGAGCAGCGGCCGCTGGGGGCCGAAGGCTTGTCGGAGGACGTTGCCGATCACGACCCGCCGCCACGTGACCGGGGGGCGGACGATCAGGGCGTTTCGGTTCGAGAGATCCACCTGGCCCGCCACCGTGTGAAGGGCGATCGCCAGCCCGGCCCCCACCCACGCGGCGACGCGCCAACCGTCGCCCCGCCCGACCGTCCAGGCCAGCGTCTCGACCAGGAGCAGCACCATGAGGATCACGCTCGGGACCAGCAGTCGGTGCAGGTGCATGGGGTCTCCGCCGGCCACCACCACGTAGGCCGTCCAGGCCCCGAGGAGGAAGAGGACGAGGCCGATGCGGGCACGCCGGCGAGGGTCGACGACGGTGACGCCGACGGCGAGCAGGGTGGCGAGCCACAGGATCCCCAGGGGCAGGAGCGCACGCTCGATCGAATCGAGCCCGACCAGCAGGCGGCGCGAGGTGAGGGCGACCTTGACCCGGGCCGTGTTGGGGATCCAGTCGCCGTAGTAGGCGAGCCGAAACGCGAGCTGACCCAGCACGGCGAGCGCGGGCACCGCGCCGACGCGCACGAGCGCGCGCCAGCCGTCGCCGCCTCGGGCGCGGAACACCGCGATGCCGGCACCGCCGACGAGCGCGAACAGCGGGCCGTCAGGTCGCGTCAGGCAGAGGAGACCGAGGGGAATCCCCGGCTTGAGGGCATCGCGCCAGCGGAGGGGCGCCGGGGCCTGGCCTTCCACGAGCCCGAAGCTCAGCACGGCGGCGCCGGCGAGCAGCGCAGCGACGAGGGGTTGCTCCAGCCCGGCGGTGGCCCAGTAGGCGACCGACGGCGAGAGCGCCAGCGCCAGCGCCCCGGCGGCCGCTGGCAGGAGAGAGCCCGGGCTGGATGCGCGGGCGGCGATGACCACGATCACCAGCGCCGCGCTCATCGTGGCCAGCCCGAGGCTGCGGGCGGCGTCCACCAGGCCGACACCCAGCGCGCCGAGCCCGGCGCAGGCCAACAGCCACAGGAGGTTCGAGTAGCCCTCGACGTGTTCCCCGTCGGTCCACGTCAGACCGTGGCCCGCCAGGAGGCGCTGCGCGTAGCGGAGCGAGATGTAGGCGTCGTCGACCAGATAGGGCGGGTAGCGCAAGGCGTGGACGACCAGGATGATGACGCCGGCCCCGGCAATGGCCGCGACGGCGATCCAGGAGGGGGCCGCGCGCCGGGCGCGGCCCGCCGCGCGAGGCGCCGGTTCCGCGGGGTCCGGCGAAGTTCCTCGCCGGTCGGACGGTGACGGAGCCGCCTCGATGGCGACCGGACGCAGCACGTGTCCCACCGGGGTATCTTACGCGGCTCGGCCTCCGATCTTCTTCAGTTTTGCGGTCTCAGTCTCACCTGGGACGCGGTGGGGTCAGTTCCCTCCGACGCCGACGAGCGCCGCCGCGTCGGGCTCCGGGCGGCGCCGTGCCCACCCGCCGGGCAGGGCGAGGCGGAGCACCTCGGCCACCGTCGAGACGAGGTGGATGGCGAGGCTGGCCCGTACCTCGGCCGGGACGTCCTCCAGCAGCGCTTTCTCGTTTTGCCGCGGCAGGATCACCGTCGTGATACCGGCCCGGTGCGCGGCCAGGACCTTCTCCTTGATGCCGCCGACCGGAAGGACGCGACCGGTCAGGGTGATCTCGCCCGTCATGGCGAGCCGCGGGTGGACGGCCTGGCCGGTGAGGAGCGAGACCAGCGCCGTCGCCAGCGTGATGCCGGCCGAAGGGCCATCCTTCGGGATGGCGCCGGCGGGCACGTGCAGGTGGACGTCGTACTCGGCCCAGAAGGACGGATCGATGCCGAGCTCGTGCGCGTGCGCGCGCACCCACGACACGGCGGCCTGGGCCGACTCCTTCATGACGTCACCCAGCTGGCCGGTGATCGTCAGCGACCTCCCGCCTTTCATCCTGGAGGCCTCGATGAAGAGGATGTCCCCGCCGGCCGGGGTCCAGGCCAGACCGACCGCCACCCCCGGCACCCGAGTCCGCTCCTCGAGCTCTTCCTCGAGGAGGAAGCGCGGCGCCCCCAGCAGGGCCGTGACGCGCTCCGGCGTGATCGTGACCGGAGTCGAGTCCCCTTCCGCGCGCCGCCGGGCCACCTTCCGGGAGAGCGAGGCGATCTCGCGCTCGAGATTCCGGACCCCGGCCTCGCGCGTGTAGCTTCGCACGAGCAGTCGGAGCGTCTCGTCGGTGAAGGCGACGTCCTGGTCCAGCGTCAGGCCGTGTTCCCGGGCCTGCTTGGGACCGAGGTAGCGACGCGCGATCTCGATCTTTTCGTCCTCGGTGTAGCCCGACAGCTGGATGACCTCCATCCGGTCCCGGAGCGCCGGAGGGATCGGGTCCAGGAGGTTGGCGGTGGTGATGAACAGGACCCGCGAAAGATCGAAGGGCACGTCGAGATAGTGGTCCCGGAAAGTCGAGTTCTGTTCGGGGTCCAGCACCTCGAGGAGTGCGGAGGCCGGGTCGCCCCGGAAGTCGTAGCCCAGCTTGTCCACCTCGTCGAGCATGAACACGGGGTTGCGGGACTCGGTGCGGCATAACCCCTGGATGATCTGGCCGGGAAGGGCCCCGATGTAGGTCCGCCGGTGGCCCCGAATCTCGGCCTCGTCCCGCATCCCGCCGAGCGAGATGCGGTGGAACTTCCGGCCCAGCGCGCGGGCGATCGACCGGCCCAGGGACGTCTTGCCGACGCCCGGCGGGCCGACGAAGCAGATGATCGGGTCCTTGCCCTCGGGGTGGATCTTTCGCACGGCCAGGTACTCGAGGATCCGGTCCTTGATCTTGGGGAGACCCCAGTGGTCCTCGTCGAGCACGGCGCGGGCGCGCCCGAGGTCGATCTCGTCGCGGGTCTCCTTCTGCCAGGGGAGCGAGACGAGCCATTCGAGGTAGGTCCGAGCCACGGTGTACTCGGCCGCCGCCGGCGGCATCTTGGCCAGCCGGTCGAGCTCCCGGAGCGCCTCGCGGTTGGCCTCCTCCGACATGCCGGCGGCCTCGATCTTCTTTCGCAGCTCGGCGATCTCCTCCCCCCGCTCGTCGCCCTCGCCGAGCTCCTTCTGGATCGCCTTCATCTGCTCGCGGAGGTAATACTCACGCTGGGTCTTCGACATCTCGCTCTGGATCTGCGATTGGATCTTCGAGCCGAGCTCCAGGACCTCCGCTTCCTTGGCGAGGGCTTCGACGAGGTGCCCGAGCCGCGCCTTGACCTCCGAGGTCTCGAGCAGAACCTGCTTGCGTTCCGACGTGAGCGAGGGCAGGACCGCCGCGATGAGATCGGCCATCTGCCCCGCATCGCCGGCCGACGCCACGAGCGTGGCCAGCTCGTCGGCCAGCATGGGCGACAACTCCACGATCCGCTGGAACGTGGCCAGCGCCTGGCGCGCCAGGGCCTCGGCTTCGATGTCGTCCGGCGCGGGGTCGACGTCGGGTAGCGGCTCGATGCGCGCCTTGAAGTACGGCGTCCTCTGGGTGAACGCGACGATGCGGAACCGCTCGAGCCCCTGGATGACCAGCCGGATGGTCCCGTCGGGCTGCTTGAGCATCTTGTGGACGACGGCGACCGTCCCGACCCCGTGGAGGTCGTCGCCCGTGGGCGCCTCCTGCGAGGCATCCCGCTGGGTCACGACCCCGATGAGTCGCGAGCCCAGCACGGCCTCGTCCACGAGCCGGACCGAGGCCGGGCGGGCCACCGCGAGCGGGAGTACCGCCTGCGGGAAGAGTACCGCTTCCCGGAGGGGGAGGAGGGGAAGCTCGTCCGGGGTGGCCGGCCGCTTGGCCCGCTCGCCCTCTGCCGCCTTGGTCTCGACCGCGACCGTTGGCTCGCTCATCCGATCACCTGTCACTCGCCTGTCGGTGACCCGGGCCGATCGATCAGGCCGTCTCTTCCGGTACGGCTCGAGCGCGCACCGGTGCCGCGTCCACGCGGAGCTGTTCCCGCTCCCAGGCCTCCTGGCAGCGGGTGCAGCGGACCGCGAACGGATGCGCGCGCAGCCGGATCCCGTTGATCGGTTCCTCGCACACCTCGCACCGGCCGTAGCTCCCTTCCTCCATCTTCTTGAGCGCGAGGTCGATCTGGGCCAGCATCCCGGCCCGGCGATCGGCCACGGCGAAGCCCATCTCGTCGTCGGGGCTGAGCCCCGGGCGGTCGCCGAAGGGTGTTCCCTCGATCTTCTCCCGCTCGGTCGCCTCGCGACGGCCTTCACGCTCCTCGCGCAGCTTGGCCACGAGCTCGGCCCGCTTGGCGAGCAGGAGGGCCTTGAGCTCCGCCTGGACCACGGCGGGGTTCGTTTTTTCGACGGCCGCGGGCTTTCTGGCCGGCGGTCCCTTGACGGGCGCCGGGCGCTTCACGGCGGCGGGGCCCTTCACGGCCGCCGCGCGCTTGACGGCCGCCGAGCTCTTGCCGGGTCGTGTTCGTGCCATTCCCTCCTCCTCGGGTGCCTCCGTGGACCGGAGCGCAGGTCTAGAGGACATCGAGCTTCTGTAGGTGCCGGTCGGCGACGCGCACGAGGGCCGACGCCTCGGCCCCCTCCGGGTATCGGTCGGCGCCACCCTCCTGGCGCCCGTGGGACGCCAGCTCCTCGAGCTCCTTCTGCATCTGAAGCATCTGCCGCCTCATCCTTAAGATGATCTCGACCCCTGCCAGATTCACGCCCAGGTCGCGCGTCAGGCGCAGGATGCGCCGGACGTCGTCGACGTCCTCGGCCGAGTAGAGCCGGGTGCGACCCACCGTCCGGCTCGGCCGGACCAGCCCTTTCCGCTCGTAGAGGCGGAGAGTCTGGGGGTGGACGTGCAGCATGTCCGCCACCACCCCGATGAGGTAGAGGGGCCGACCGGGGTCGCTCACCGCGGCCCCCGCATCGGCGCTGGAACTGGAACCGAGCCGTGCCTCATCGCGCCTCCTTCGGCATTCCTCGGCCATGGCCCCACAACCCTGCCCGCGGGTCCTCGGGCAGGAGCCGCTGGAGAGCCCGGAGGACTTCCTCCAGCGTGGAATCCGTCTGCTTCGGGATCACCACCCGCACCACCACGAACAGTTCGCCGCGGCCTTCTCGATCGAGCCGCTGGCAGCCCTTTCCGCGGAGCCGGAAGGTCTGCCCACTCTGCGTTCCCGCCGGCACCGTGATGACGGCCGGACCGTCGAGGGTGGGGACCGGGATCCGCGACCCCAGCGCCGCCTCGGGGACCGTCAGCGGCACCTCGCAGTAGAGGTTGTCCCCCTTCCGAGTGAAGAACGGATGGGGCCGGACCCGCGTGATCACCACCAGGTCTCCTCGCGCCCCGGGCGCCCGGACGGCATGCCCCTCTCCGGGAACGCGGATCTGGGCGCCCGTATCGACGCCCGGCGGGATCTCCACCCGAACCCGGGCGCGCCGGGACGCGGTCCCCCGCCCCGCGCAGGCGGCACACGGCTCGGGCAGCCGCCACCCGGTGGCGCCGCAGGCTTCACAGCGGGTCGCCACGGCGGTGGCCCGTTCGATCACGAGGCGGACCGGGTGCCCCTCGCACGCCAGGCAGCGCATGGCGTGTCCACCGCCGGCCCCCCCGGTGCCCTGGCACGCCGCGCACGGCTCCTGCCGCGTGACGTCGAGAACGGCCGAGACGCCATGGAGCGCCTCCTCGAACTCGATCTCGATCGGGTAGTGGAGATCGTCTCCCCTGAGCGCCGGCTCCTCCCGCTCGGCGGGGCCCGGGTCGAAGGCCCGGTGCCCGAGACGGTCGTACAGCGCCCGCGCCCGGGAATCGTTCAGGACCCGATAGGCCTCGGTGATCTCCTCGAACAGTCCGGCAGCGCGCTCGTCCCAGACGTTGACGTCGGGGGAATGCTGGCGGGCCAGCCGTCGGTAGGCCCGGCGGATCTCCAGGGGCGTCGCCTGCCGGGACACCCCGAGGACGTCGTAGTAGTCTCGCTTGCGCATCACGACGCCCTCGGGGCTCCCCGGGCGGGGCCCTCAGTGCTTCCCGCCGAGGTCCTCGAACTCCGCGTCCACGACCTCCCCTTCGGCCGTGCGGGTCTTGCCATCGGACGCTCCGGTCGCCCCCGACGCGCCGGGCGGCTGCTGCTTGCCCTGCGCCTCGCGGTACAGCACCTCGGCCATCTTGTGCGAGGCGCGCGTCAGCGCCTCCGAAGCCCGCTGGATCCGCTCGAGGTCGTCGCCCGTCAGCGCCTCGCGGACTTCCTTGATCGCGTCCTCGATCGCCGCTTTGTCGGTCGCCGGGATCTTGTCGCCGCTTTCGTTGACCTGGCGCTCGATGTTGTAGGCGAGCGAGTCGGCCTGGTTCTTGACCTCGATCTCCTGCCGGCGCTTCTTGTCGTCTTCGGCGTTCGCCTCCGCCTCCCGCACCATCCGGTCGATGTCGTCCTTGGTCAAGCCGGAGGAGGCGGTGATCGTGATGGCCTGCTGCTTTCCGGTGGCCGTGTCCTTGGCCGACACGTTGAGGATGCCGTTGGCGTCGATGTCGAAGGTGACCTCGATCTGGGGCACCCCGCGCGGCGCCGTCGGGATTCCGACCAGGTGGAACTTGCCGAGGGTGCGGTTGTCCCGCGCCATCTGGCGCTCACCCTGGAGAACGTGGACCTCCACCGAGGTCTGGTTGTCGGCGGCCGTCGTGAAGGTCTCCGACTTGCGGGTCGGTATCGTCGTGTTCCGCGGGATCAGGGTCGTCATGACCCCGCCCAAGGTCTCGATGCCCAGTGACAGCGGTGTCACGTCGAGCAGGACGACGTCCTTGACCTCGCCCGCCAGCACCGCGGCCTGGATGGCGGCGCCGACCGCCACCACCTCGTCCGGGTTCACGCCCTTGTGCGGCTCCTTGCCGAACAGCTCGCGGACGACTTCCTGAACCTTCGGCATCCGCGTCTGCCCCCCGACCAGGATGACCTCGTCGATCTGCTTGGCCGACACCCCGGCGTCCTTCATGGCCTGACGGCACGGCTCCATCGTCCGCTCGATCAGGTCCGCCACCAGGGACTCGAGCTTGGCTCGCGTGAGCGTCATCACCAGATGCTTCGGACCGCTGGCGTCGGCGGTGATGAACGGCAGGTTGATCTCGGTCTGGAGCGTCGTGGACAGTTCGCACTTGGCTTTCTCGGCCGCCTCTTTCAGACGCTGCAGCGCCATGCGGTCCTTCCGCAGGTCGATGCCGTGCTCCTTGCGGAACTCCTCGGCGATCCAGTCGATGACCCGCTGGTCGAAGTCGTCACCGCCCAGGTGGGTATCGCCGTTGGTGGCCTTCACCTCGAAGACACCCTCGCCGAGCTCGAGAATCGAGATGTCGAAGGTGCCGCCGCCGAGGTCGTACACGGCGATGACCTCGTCCTTCTTCTTGTCGAGGCCGTAGGCGAGCGCGGCCGCGGTCGGCTCGTTGATGATCCGCAAGACCTCGAGCCCGGCCACCGTCCCGGCATCCTTGGTCGCCTGGCGCTGGCTGTCGTTGAAATAGGCGGGGACGGTGATGACGGCCTTGGTGACCTTCTCGCCCAGGTATGCCTCGGCGGCCTCCTTGAGCTTGCGGAGGATCATGGCCGAGACCTCGGGCGGGGAGTACACCTTGCCCCGGATATCCACGCGGGCGTCGCCGTTCGGGGCCTTGACGACCTTGTACGGGACGAGCTTGATCTCGTGGAGCACCTCGTCGTGGCGGCGTCCCATGAATCGCTTGATCGAGAAGACCGTGTTCTCGGGGTTCGTGATGGCCTGTCGCTTGGCCACCTGCCCGACGACGATCTCGCCTTCCTTCGTGAAGCCCACGACGGACGGGGTGAGGCGGCTCCCCTCCTGGTTGGGGATGACGACGGGCTCGCCGCCCTCGACGACCGCCACCACGGAGTTGGTGGTCCCCAGATCGATGCCGATAACCTTGGCCATATGTCCCTTCTCCTTCGTTCTGATCTCGTGCCGCTACGTTGGCCGAGCGCGCCGGGCGAGGTCCCGCCGATGCGACGGGCCTCGGCCCTCGGGGACTCAGCCCACGTCGATCTTGATCTCCCGGGGCTTCACCTCTTCGACCTTCGGAAGCCGGATCTCGAGGACGCCGTCACGATACGTGGCCCGGACCCTGTCAGCCTGGACCCGAATGGGGAGCTGGATGTGCCGCTCGAAGCTTCCGGTCCACCGCTCGATGCGGTGGTAGTTCTCCTCCTTGACCTGATTGTCGAGTACCCGCTGGCCCCGCAGGGACAGGACGTCTCCGACAATGGAAAGATGGACGTCCTTCTCCTTCACCCCCGGCAGCTCCGCCGTCACGACGAGGTCGTCCTTGGTCTCGTAGATGTCGACCGCCGGAGCCCACACTTGGTCCATGGCACCCGGCCGGGCCTGTCGGCCGAAGTAGGCGTCAAAGGCCCGGTTTACCTCGGACTGGATGTCCAGAAGATCTCGGAAAGGATCCAGCCTTTCAAACCGCAGCGGCCGCCAACGCTCCACCCCCATGAGATTCCTCCTTAGGTAGTTGAGTCACTGAGAGTTATATCAGGTGATAGCTCCATTGTCAAGTCTTCGGGGGCGTCCTCATTTGTCTTGATTCGATACGGAGATTGGCTTAGGGTGAGCTATGCGTCCCCGGCGCTTCCGCCTGGCGCTCCTGGCAGCTGCCGGGTTGGCCGCCCTGGCCGGGTTCGTCCTGGCGGGTCGGTTGCTCGGTCGGCCTGACGCGGCCGTCCTCCCAGCCCACGACCCCGTCGCGGGAGTTCGAGCCCAGCAGCGGGTGGCCGAGGTCCTCTTGCGGGGCGGAGGGGTCGCCGTCGGGGACGACCCGATCATCCTGACACTGGCCGAGCTGAACGCTCTCCTCGCCCGGTATGTCGACAGCCGCCGCCTCGGTGTGCAGTCGCTCGCCGCGCGGTCTCAGGCTGGATGGCTCGAAGTGGCAGGACGGACGACCCCGCGCTCCCTGCTGACCGGGTCCGCCCTGTCGAGCCTCGTCTCCGTGTTGCCGGACGCGCTCCTCGACCTCGACCTGTGGGTCGGAGCACGAGGCCGGCTCGAGGTGCGGGAAGGGGAAGGGGAGTTCGTCGTGAGCCGGACGACCCTGGGACGGCAGCCGGTCCCCCCACGCTGGATCTGGCGGATGCTGCGCGTCGATCCCCGCCGCCAGCTCACGTGGCGCCTGCCCCGGGTCGTCGAGCGAATCGACGTCGAGCCCGACCGGCTGGTGATCCACACGCGCGCCCGCGGCAGTTAGGCGCCTGTCGGAGTAATCCGACCCGGCGCCGACCAGCGGGCGTGTCGCGGCACGAGGAGGGCTCCGAGCGGCGGCTTCGCCGCCGCCACGACGGGGGGGCTTCCGAGACCCCCCCGAAATGACCTACCGCCCGCGTGCCCGGACGAACCCCATCCGCAGTGTGGCGAGTATCTCGTCCAGAACCGCGGTCTCCTCGGAGGTCCGGTTCCCCTCCGTCTTCTCCTTGAGCATGGCGAGCAAGTCGATCGTGAACTGGGCCTGCTCGAGGTCCACGTGCGGCTGCCCGCTCATCGGATCGGGAACCTGGCCGAGGTGGACCAGGGCCTCGCTGTAGAGCATCACGCAGAACGAGGGGAGATCGGCGCGCAGACGGCCCTGGGGCGGGACCATCGTCTCCGGGCGCGGGGGCGGCGGAGCCGGCCGGGACGCGGCCGGGCGTGAGGCGGCCGGGGCCTCGGCCTCGTCCTCTCCGCGCCGGCGGCGGTCGACGACGGTGAATCCCGGATCGGCCTCTTTTTCGGGCACGCTCGTACCTCCTGGGAAGGCGGCGCTCCACATGCAGGAAACAGCGCTCTCACCGTAACATACGGGCCCGGGGACGGCAAGGAAGCGGGAGGCGGTCGGGCTGTCGCGGCGCCACGCGATTGCCTATCGCCTACGGGTGGTGTTCCGCTTCGGGGGCCGGCTTTGCCGGCGCAATTTTCCGGTCTGGGAGGGGCCCGTCGAGGCCGTAGAGGGTGCCCGAGCGCTTTCTGTATAATGGGGCCATCCATGCAGGGCTCCGACCCTGGCCAGCGATTCGTCGAACTACTCGCGGTGATGGCCCGACTCCGAGACGAAGGGGGATGCCCCTGGGACCGCGAACAGACCCGGGAGAGTCTGCGTCCGTTCCTCGTCGAGGAGGCGTACGAGGTGCTCGAAGCCCTCGAGTCGGACGAGGCGCCGCGCATCATGGAGGAACTGGGCGACCTCCTGTTCCAGGTCGTGTTCCACACCAAGATCGCCCGGGAGCGGGGCGAGTTCACGATGGCCGATCTCCTGGCGGCGCTGACGGAGAAAATGGTGCGGCGGCATCCTCACGTCTTCGGTGATCGCGTGATCGGCACGGCCGCCGAGGCCCTCACCCAGTGGGAAGCGATCAAGCAGGGGGAAGGCGCCACGCGCCGCTCCGCACTCCACGGTATTCCCCGGAGCCTGCCGGGACTTCTCCGGGCCCAGCGCATCCAGCATCGTGCCTCCCGCGTCGGCTTCGACTGGCCGGACCCGCAGGGCGCGCTCGAAAAGGTCCGGGAAGAGGTGGCCGAACTCGGTACCGCGCTCGAGGCGCGGGCGCCGGAGCGCATTCGGGCCGAGATCGGGGACCTCCTCTTTTCCGTGGTAAACGTGGCGCGTCTTGCCGGGACCGACCCCGAGGCGGCGCTCCAAGACACCGCCGAGCGATTCTCTACCCGGTTCCGGCACATGGAAGACGCCGCCGACGCGGAGGGTCGCGAGCTGCGCTCGCTCACGCTGAGCGAGATGGAACGGTTGTGGCTCGAAGCCAAGGCTCGGGAGAGCTGAGGGTGCCCCCGCGGATCGATTCCGGAGCCGGAAACAGAAGCGCCCCCGAGGAGAGCGCGCGATGAAGGTCAAGGTCGGGCGGGCGGACGTCGTCCTCGAACGTGGGGACATTACCGAGTACGAGGTGGACGCGATCGTCAACGCCGCCAACAACCACCTCTGGATGGGGGCGGGAGTCGCCGGGGCCATCAAGCGGAAGGGCGGGACCATCATCGAGGAGGACGCGGTCCGGCAGGGTCCGATCGAGGTCGGCGACGTCGTCGTGACCACCGCCGGCAACCTGCCGGCCGGCTACGTGATCCATGCCGCGGTGATGGGCCAGGACCTCAGGTCCGGTTCCGAGGTGGTGCAGCGGGCGACGCTCGCCACGCTGCGCCGCGCCGAGGAGATGCGGCTGCACAGCCTGGCGTTTCCCGCGTTCGGCACCGGCGTGGGACGGATGGCGCCGAAAGAATCGGCCGAGGCCATGGTCGGCGCGCTGCGGACGCACTTCAGCGAAGTGCCGGAGTCGACGATCCGGCGCATCCACCTCGTCCTGTTCCAGGACGACACCTACCAGGCGTTCGGCGCGGCGCTGGGAGGAAGCGGCGCCCGGCGCGTGGGCTGAGCTCCTTAGTGGCACGACCGTTGCATCCGGGGCGACCTCCCGGCGAGCGCGAAAAAGGTTGCGTTCTCGGCGCGCGTGGCGGAGAAGATTAGGCCACGCGAGTTGCCATGGCCAGGATCCTCGTCGCCGACGATGCCCCCGCTGTGCTGGACGTTCTTCAAGATGCCCTGACGCTGGCCGGTCACGAGGTCATCCGGGCGACCTCCGGGACCGAGGCCCTCCGGAAGTTCCAGGAGACCCGGCCCGCCCTCGCCGTCCTCGACGTGATGATGCCCGACCTGGACGGCCTGCTCGTCCTGGAGTCGATTCGCCAGGTCGATGCGCAGGTCCCGGTGATTCTCATTACGGGAGTCGTCGGGGAAGCATTAGGTCGCAAAGTCGAGCATTATCGCTCGGTGGCCTTCTTCGAGAAGGGCTCCGGGCTGGACCGCTTCATCGAGCTGGTCAACAAAACGCTTGGCGTTCCCGGCAAAGCCGGGCCATAATACTCCACTTTTCTCTTAAGCTCTCGCCGGCCGCACGGGCCGGACGGGATGGAGCGGCTTGCTGTCATGAACCCGCGTCTGCTCGAGCTTCTCGTCAAGGAAAACCTGCTGACCGCCGAGCAGGCCCAAAAGGCCACGGCGGAGCAGCGGAAGTCCGGCGATCGCCTCGCCAGCATCCTCAAGCGGCTGGGGTTCCTCAGCGACGAAGACCTCCTCGACTTCCTGAGCCGCAAGTACGGCATCCCGGTGATCAACCTCCAGCGCGTCGAGGTGACGGAGGAGATCATCCGGCTGGTCAAGAAGGAGGTCGTCCAGAAGTACCAGGTGTTCCCGGTCCGGAAGGTGGGCAACACCCTCACCCTGGCCCTCTCCGACCCCACCGTCGTCCTCGCCATCGACGACGTGCAGTTCGCCACCGGGCTCCACGTGATCCCGGTGCTCGCTTCCGAGACGGCCATCAAGGAGGCGATCGACAAGAACTACGTCGACAGCGCGGCCAAGCTCGACGAGATCCTCAAGACGGAGCAGCAGGTCGGGGGCGACAAGATCGAGCTGGTCGACAAGGCGGCGAAGGTCGACATCAGCGAGATGGGCGAGGAGGCCGGCGAGGCGCCGGTCATCCGCTTCGTCAACCTGATCCTGGCCGACGCGATCCGCAAGCGGGCCTCCGACATCCACCTCGAGCCGTACGAGAAGGTCTTCCGGGTGCGGTACCGGATCGACGGCGTGCTCCACGACGTCATGGCGCCGCCGAAACAGATGGAGGCCGCCATCCTCTCGCGCGTGAAGATCATGGCCAACATGGACATCGCGGAGCGCCGGCTACCCCAGGACGGGCGCATCTCCGTGAAGTTCTCCAGCAAGGAGGTCGACCTCCGCGTCTCCTCCCTGCCCACGATCTTCGGCGAGAAGATCGTCATGCGGATCCTGGACAAGTCCGGGGTCGTGCTCGACCTCCAGAAGCTCGGGTTCGAGGAAGACGACCTGGAGCGGTTCCGGCGGGTCATCCAGACCCCCTACGGGATGATCCTGGTGACGGGGCCGACCGGGAGCGGCAAGTCCACCACGCTCTACGCCGCCGTCTCCACCATCAACTCGGCCGATATCAACATCATGACGGCCGAGGACCCCGTCGAGTACAACCTGCCGGGCGTCAACCAGGTCCACGTCCGCGAGGACATCGGGATGACGTTCCAGCTGGCCCTGCGCTCGTTCCTTCGCCAGGATCCGGACGTGATCCTGGTCGGGGAGATGCGCGACACCGAGACGGCGTCGATCGCCATCCGGGCGGCGCTGACCGGCCACCTGGTCTTCTCCACCCTCCACACGAACGACGCCCCCAGCACGGTGACCCGGCTCCTGGACATGGGGATCGTGCCATTCCTCGTCTCCTCGTCGCTGCTGATGGTGGTGGCCCAGCGCCTCTGCCGCCGGATCTGCGTGGAGTGCCGGGAGCCGATCGAGCTGCCCTTGTCGGTCCTGCTCGACGTCGGCTTCAAGCCGGAGGAGGCCGAGGGGGTCAAGGTCTACAAGGGGACCGGATGCTCGGCCTGCGCGAACACGGGGTACCGGGGACGCATGGCGATTCACGAGATCCTGTACATCAACGCGGAACTCCAGGAAGCCATCGTCAAGCAGCGGCCGGCTAACGAGCTGAAAGAGGTGGCCACGAAGCACGGCATGCGGACCCTCCGCCAGTCGGGGCTGCGCAAGGTGTCGATGGGCATGACCACGCTGGACGAGATCATCCGCGTGACATTCGCCGATTGAGTGACACGGGCGCGACGGCCCCGGCGCGGGTTCCCACGGTAGCAGGCCGTGAGCGGGTCGCGGGCGTCGCGACCCGGTCGGGAGAGGGAGGAGCAAGCACGTGACAATGCGGGACCTGCTGATCGCGATGGCCGAGCGCAACGCGTCCGACCTCCACATCACGTCGGGCGCGCCGCCGACCCTCCGGGTGCACGGCCATCTGGTGCCGCTCGAGTATCCTCCGCTCACGCCCGACCAGACCAAAGCCCTGGCCTACAGCCTGATCACGACGGAGCAGCGGGAGCGGTTCGAGGCCAATCACGAGCTCGACTTCTCCTACGGGATCACCGGGCTCTCCCGGTACCGCGTCAACATCTACCAGCAGAAGAACGCCGTCGGCATCGCCATCCGCTCGATCCCGCATCAGCCGAAGGTGTTCGAGGAACTGGGGCTGCCGGCCGACATCTGCAACACGCTCATCTCGAAGCACAAGGGGATGATCCTGATCACCGGCCCCACCGGTCACGGGAAGACGACGACGATGGCGGCGATGATCGACAAGATCAACAAGACCCGTGACGTCCACATCGTCACCGTGGAAGACCCCCTCGAGTACCTGTACGACCACAACAAGGCGCTGGTGAACCAGCGCGAGGTGGGTCAGGACACCCATTCCTTCCCGGCGGCGCTGAAGTACGTCCTCCGTCAGGACCCGGACGTCGTGCTGATCGGCGAGATGCGGGACCTCGAGACGATCCAGGCGGCGCTGACCATCGCCGAGACGGGCCACCTCACCTTCGCCACCTTGCACACCAACTCCTGCGCGCAATCGATCGACCGCGTGATCGACGTGTTCCCGCCCCACCAGCAGTCTCAGGTGCGGGCCCAGCTGGCTCTCGTGCTGGAGGCGGTGTTCAACCAGCTCCTGATCCCCCGGAAGGACGGCCGCGGCCGGATGCTGGCCATGGAGATCCTGGTCGCCACGCCGGCCATCCGCAACATGATCCGGGAAGAGAAGGTGCACCAGATCTATTCGGCGATGCAGGCCGGCCAAAAGTTCGGGATGCAGACCATGAACCAGGCGCTGGCCAATCTGTACCTGCGGGGGCAGATCAGCCGGCAGGAAGCGATCTCGCGAAGCCTCTACCCGGAGGAGTTCTTGCGCCTGATCGAGCAGCCCGCCCAGGTAGGCTCGCGGTAAAGGACGTCAGAGGAGGCTCACATGCCCACGTTTACGTACAAGGGGGTGAACGCCGGCGGGGGGGCGGTGAACGCCGAGATCACCGCCGCCGACGAGCGGACGGCGGCTCGCCAGCTCCGCTCCCAGGGGATCACCGTCCAGAGCATCGCCGCCAAGCGCGCCGCGGCCGCCGGGATCGACCTCTCGTCGATCCCGGTGCTCGGCAGCTTCTTCGGCGGGGTCCGCTCCAAGGACGTCTCGGTCTTCACCCGGCAGTTCGCCACGATGATCAGCGCCGGCCTGCCCCTCGTCCAGTGTCTCCAGGCCCTCGGCCAGCAGGCCGAGCGGAAGCGCTTCCAGGACATCATCGCCAAGGTCTCGGCCGACGTCGAGGGCGGCGCCACGCTGTCGGAGGCGATGGCCCGCCACCCGAAGGTCTTCGACGAGCTCTACGTCAACCTGGTCCACGTCGGGGAAATCGGCGGTGTCCTCGACAGCATGCTGGCGCGGCTGGCCGTCTACATGGAGAAGGCCGACGCCCTCAAGCACCGGGTCAAGATGGCCACGGTGTACCCCGTCCTGGTCGTCACCGTGGCCATCGGCGTGGTCACCTTCCTGCTGATCTTCATCATCCCGATCTTCTCGAGCTTCTACGAGAAGGCCGGGGTGCCCCTCCCGGCGCCGACCGCCTTCGTCGTCGGCGCGTCCAACTTCATCCGCAACTACTGGTACGGGATCATCGGCGTGGCGGCCGGGATGTTCTTCGCCTTCCGCGCGTGGTACGGGACCGACCAGGGCAAGACCACGGTCGACCGGTTCCTCCTCCGGGCGCCGATCTTCGGCGTCCTGCTCCGGAAGATCGCCGTCGCCCGGTTCACCCGCACGCTGTCGGCGCTCATCAGCGGTGGCGTGCCGATCCTGGACGCCCTCAAGATCACGGCCAAGACCGCGGGCAACCGGATCGTGGAGAACGCCGTCATGGAGGCGCGGGAGCGCGTGACCGCCGGCCAGACCCTGGCCGAGCCCCTCCGGCAGAGCAAGGTGTTCCCGGCCATGGTCGTGCAGATGGTCTCGGTCGGCGAGCAGACCGGCGCCCTCGACAACATGCTCGCCAAGGTCGCCGACTACTACGAGGACGAGGTCGACGTGGCGGTCTCGGGGCTGACCGCCCTGCTCGAGCCGATCATGATCGTCTTCCTCGGCATCGTGGTCGGCGGCATCGTCATCTCGATGTACCTGCCCATCTTCCAGGTCATCACCCTCGTGAAGTGACGGGCCGCCAACCCATGGCCCTCACCGACCAGAGCTAGCGGAGCCCGCCTGACGCCGGCGCTCCCCCCCAGGGTGACCTGAGCGCGCCGGGCGACCGGCGACCTCACGATGGCGCAGCGTAGCGAGACGCAGAACGCCGTCCGCTGGCTCATCATCATGCGGGCGGGCGTGACGACGCTGCTGTTCGTCTCGGTGGCGGGCGTCTACCTGTGGGGCTATCTCGCCTTTCCCTTCGGACCCTTCGCGGCCGTGGTGGGGGCCAGCTGCGCGCTGTCCGTCGTCTCCTGGATCCTGGCCCGCTGGATCGGTGGCTCCACCCGGTTCGCCGAGATCCAGATCTACCTCGACATCCTGCTCGAGACGGCACTGATCTATGTCACCGGCGGGACGTTCAGCCTGTTCACGTTCATCTATCTCTTCTCCATCCTGGCCACCAGCATCGTGGTGACCCCGCGCCGGAGCTTCGTGACCGCGGCGGTCAGCGTCCTCTGCCACGGTCTCCTCCTGGACCTGCAGTTCTACCGGGTGATTCCGCCCGTCGGGCAGTTCGCGGCGCGGCAGGACGTGGTCGCCGAAGGGAGCTTCACGATCCTCCTGATCTCGGCCAACGTGTGCGCCTCCTTCACGGTGGCGTATCTGGCGACCTACCTGGCCGAGCAGCTGCGGCAGGTGCGCTGGCAGGCGCGCCGGACGGAGGCCAGCCTGGCCGAGCTCCAGGTGCAGCACGAGGACATCGTCCAGAGCGTGTCGAGCGGGCTGGTGACCTTCGACCGGGATGGGCGGACGCTGACCGCGAACCGCACGGTGGAGACGCTGAGCGGTCGCGCCCAGCGCGAGCTCCAGCGACACCCCTTCGACCGCATCTTCCAGCAGGCCCCCGCGTTCTCCCAGCTCTGGGATGACCTCCGCACGTGGATGCGCCAGCCCTGCCGGTTCCCGGCCAACCTCGTCCGAGCCGACGGGTCCGTGATCCCGATCGGGGTCAGCGCCTCCCTGCTGCGGCACGGGTCCGGTGAGCCCATGGGCGTCATCTGCTCCTTTCAGGACCTGTCGGACATCAAGCGTATGGAAGCGCAGGTGCGGCACGCCGATCGGCTAGCCGCCATCGGGCGGCTGGCGGCCGGGCTCGCCCACGAGATCCGAAACCCGATCGCATCGATCCGGGGCTCCGTCGAGGTCCTCCGCCAGAATCTCAAGCCCCAGGGCGCGGACCGCCGGCTCATGGACATCGTCCTCCGGGAGTCGGACCGCCTGGACGGCACCATCACCGAGTTCCTGGAGTTCTCGCGCCCGCGGCGCCGGGAGCCCGTGCTGACGGATGTGACCGCGATCATGGACGAGATCCTGCTGCTCCTCGGCCAGCAGGCCGGCCACGCGCTGCGGACGGTCAAGGAGTATCCCGACGGAACCGTCAAGGCGTACGTCGATCCGGCGCAGGTCCGCCAGGCCCTCTGGAACCTCTGCCGCAACGCCGTCGACGCGATGCCGCAAGGCGGAACGCTGCGGGTGGCGGCCCGCCTGAACCGGGCGGCCTGGAATGGTCGAGGCGTGGTCGAGATCGTGGTCGAGGATACCGGGCCGGGGGTGGCGCCCGAGCACCTCCCGCACATCTTCGAGCCTTTTTACACGACCAAGCCGGACGGGACCGGGCTGGGTCTCGCCATCGTGCACCGCATCATCGAGGAGCACGAAGGGGAGATCCGCGTGGAGACCCGGGAGGGCGGCGGCGCGCGATTTGTGGTGGCCGTCCCCGGCGTGGAGCTCTAGCCAACGCGATGCGGAGAAACGCCATAGCTCGTGAGTCGTACCCCGGGGGGGTCCCCAGAACGCTCGGAGGAATGCGTCGAGGAGCGTCCGAGCGGCGGCTTTGCCGCCGCAACCCCTCTTGGGGGGAGGCTTCGGAGGGGGCCGTGGAGGCCCCCTCCGATGAACGAGCCCGTGGCTGAACGGCTGCTGATCGTCGACGACGAACAGAGCATGCGGGAGTGGCTCACCATCGCCCTCTCGCAGGACGGGTTCGAAGTCGAGAGCGCGGGCACGGGCGAAGAGGCCCTGAAGGTGCTCGAGCAGACGGCGGTGGATCTCGCGCTGGTAGACCTCCGCATGCCCGGCCTGGACGGCCTGGAAACGCTGCGTCGCGTCAGGCAACTGGACGAGTCCGTGTCGGTCGTCATCATGACGGCCTACGCGACCGCCGAGACCGCCGTGCAGGCCCTCAAGGAAGGGGCCTACGACTACATCATCAAGCCGTTCAAGGTGGACGAGCTTCGCCACCTCGTCCAGAAAGCGCTCGAGGAGCGGCGCCTCCGGGGCGAGAACCTCCGGCTCCGACGGGAGGTCGAGCTCCGGTACCACTTCGGCAACCTGATCGGCAAGAGCCCCTCGATGCAGGAGATCTTCTCCACCATCGGCCGGCTCGGCGACAGCAAGGCGACCGTGCTGGTGACGGGCGAGAGCGGCACGGGCAAGGAGCTGGTGGCCAAGGCCATCCACTTCAATTCCAGCCGCAAGCTCAAGCCTTTCGTGACGGTGAACTGCGGCGCCATCCCCCACGAGCTGATGGAGTCCGAGTTGTTCGGCCACGTGAAGGGGGCGTTCACGGGCGCGGTGGCGGCCAAGCAAGGCCTCTTCGAGGTCGCTGACGAGGGGACGCTCTTCCTGGACGAGGTGAGCGAGCTCCCCCTGCATCTCCAGGTGAAGCTGCTCCGCGTGCTCGAGGATCCCGAGATCCGGCCGGTGGGCGGCGTGAAGCCGGTCCGGGTGGACGTCCGCATCGTCGCCGCGACCAACCGCGACCTGCCTCAGGCGGTCGCCGGCAAAGCGTTTCGAGAGGACCTCTTCTACCGTTTGAACGTGATCTCGGTGCGGGTTCCGCCGCTTCGGGAGCGTCGCGAGGACATCCCCCTCCTGGCCAGCCACTTCCTCGAGAAGTTCGCCGGGGTGGCCGGCGCCGCGCCCAAGCTGATCTCGCCGGAGGCGCTGTCCGCGCTGGAGCGCTACGCCTGGCCGGGGAACGTCCGGGAGCTCGAGAACGTGATCGAACGCGCAGTCACCCTCGAGCCGGACAGCGTGATCCGGGTGGAAAGCCTCCCGGAGCTCTTGCGGGTCGGGTCTGGACCGGAAGTCACCCGCATCGAGCTGCCCCCCGACGGGCTCGATCTGGACGCCCTGATGGCCGGGATCGAGCGCGACCTCCTGAGCCAGGCCCTCCGCCGGGCCGACGGCGTCCAGAGCCGGGCGGCCCAGCTCCTCCACACCAGCTTCCGCTCCTTCCGCTACCGTCTTCAGAAGTACGGTCTCGACCGGGAGTGACTGACAAATTTTGTCAGTCGCTGCTGGTTTTCCGCGGCTCTGACAATCGGTCAATCGAGACGAGGGGTTGGTAGCCAGACCCCGGCCCGGAGGGGAGGTGGCGGACTGGCCCATTTCGCGCCAGGTCTCGTCCGACTGAGCTATAAGTGCCTTAAAAATCAGGCGTCTCTCGAGGGCACAGGAATTGCTCTACCCCCGGTGGCTTCGGCGCTGTGCCGGGGTTTGGGGCCCAGTAACCCTCACGCGAGGAGGATCTTCATGTTCTGTCGCTTCAGGGACCAGCGCGGTGTGACGCTGGTCGAGCTGATGGTCGTGGTCGCGATCATTGCCATCATCGCGGCCATCGCCATTACGCTCTACCAGGACGTCCAGAAGAAGGCCAAGCTGGCCGCCGACCAGGGCGTCATCGCCGCCATGCGGTCGGCCATCGCGATCTATTACGGCCAGCACAACGGGAACTTCCCGGGCGCGCCTGGGAAGTACGTGACGCCGAGTCCGCCGGTCTTCCAGTGCGCGGGCTTCGGTTACACGTATGACAGCGCGACCGGGTTGGTCACCGTCTCCGGGAACCTGGCGTCGGGCTGCTAAGCCCAGCCACGGCGGGCCCAGGCGTCTCGCGAGGGGCGCCTGGGGCCTGTCGCGCCGCCCCAGGAGGCGGCGACGTTCGAGCTGAGATCGCGGGCCACAGGGTAGTGGTGGCGGTCGGGCGAAGAGAATCCCGGGCGTCCCCGCGAGGCGGCCTGGACAACAACCAGCAGGCGAGGAGGGGAACGGTGTTCAGAACGGTACGGAACCAGCGCGGTGTGACGCTGGTCGAGCTGATGGTCGTGGTGGCGATCATCGCCATCATCGCGGCCATCGCCATCACGCTCTACCAGGACGTCCAGAAGAAGGCGAAGCTGGCCGCCGACCAGGGCGTCATCGCCGCCATGCGCTCGGCCATCGCGATCTATTACGGCCAGCACAACGGGAACTTCCCGGGGGCGCCCGGGAACTACGTGACGCCGAGTCCGCCGGCTTTCCAGTGCGTAGGCTTCGGCTACACGTACGACAGCGCGACCGGTTTGATTACCGTGTCGGGCAACCTGGCGTCAGGCTGCTAGGTGAATCACGAGGCGATCCTCCGGCGCGCCTGTACGGGCGCCGGGGGCTCCTCATGCGCGGGTCGGGTCGACGGGAGGTCACAGTGGGCGCGGGCGTCAGAGATCAGCGCGGGATCACGTTGGTGGAGCTGATGGTCGTGGTCGCGATCATCGCCATCATCGCGGCCATCGCCATCACGATGTACCAGAACGCGGTGGCGAAATCCCGGTACGCTGCGGATCAAGGGCTCCTGGGCGCCATGCGGTCGGCGATCGCCATCTACTATGGCCAGCACAACGGGAACTTTCCGGGAGCCCCCGGGGCCTACGTCAACCCGAGTCCCCCGATCTTCCAGTGCACGGCCCTGACCTATTCCTACGATTCCGCTACGGGTGCGCTGTTGGTGACCTCGGGTAACACCGTGGCCGACTGTCCGTAGCGGCTGGAGTCTTCGCGATGTCGCAGGTCGGGATGCCAAGGATCACGCCGGGAGTCGAGCTGTCGATCGTCATCCCCGTGCTCGACGAGGCGCCGAGCCTTCCTCTGCTCTATCGGGAGCTCACGGACGTCCTGGAGGGCATGCGGCGGTCCTACGAGCTGATCTTCGTCGACGACGGCAGCCGGGACGAGTCCTTCCCCATCCTCGAGAAGCTCTACCGGCAGGACGACCGCGTCCGGGTGTTCCAGCTCCGGCGGAACTTCGGGAAGGCGGCGGCCCTCTCGGTCGGCTTCGCGCACGCTCGCGGCGAGGTCATCGCCACGCTGGACGCCGACCTCCAGGACGATCCGGCCGAGCTGCCGCGGCTCCTGTCCGCGCTGGAAGAGGGGCGCGACCTCGTCTCCGGCTGGAAGCTACGGCGGCAGGACCCCGCCTCGAAGCGCTGGCCGTCCCGGCTGTTCAACGCGGTGACCGGCCGGTTGACCGGGCTCCGGCTCCACGACTTCAACTCCGGCTTCAAGGTCTATCGGCGCGCGGTCGTGGAGGAGCTGCGGCTCTACGGCGAGCTCCATCGTTTCATCCCGGTGCTCGCGGCTCGGCGGGGCTTCGTGGTCGGCGAGGTGCCGGTCAATCATCGCTCGCGGCGGTTCGGCACCTCGAAGTACGGGGCGGCCCGGTTCGTCCGGGGCTGCCTGGACCTCCTGACCGTGCTCTTCCTGACCCGCTACACGCGGCGGCCGCTCCACCTGTTCGGGGGGCTCGGACTTCTGAGCCTCGGCGTCGGCCTGGTGGCGAACCTCTACCTGAGCGCGCTGTGGGTGGCCGGGGTCCGCCCGATCGGGAATCGTCCGCTCCTGGCCTTCGGTGTCCTCGCCATCCTGGTCGGGATCCAGTTCCTGTCGCTGGGGCTCCTGAGCGAGCTCGTCCTGAGCTTTCAGGCCCGCAGCAGCGAAGACGTCTCCATTCGCTCCCGGCTCGGCTGAGCCGGGCCGATGCCCGCGGCATGCGCTCGCAGCGACAACGAGGCGAAGTACCGCTCGCGGAACCCGGTCGTCCGGCATCTGGTCGGCCGGTTCCTGACCGGCATCGGTCGGCTGGTGGCCGAACGCGCGCCGGCGCGCGTGCTGGAGGTGGGGTGCGGCGAAGGCGTCGTCATGCGGTATCTCCGGGACGGCCGTCCGGACCTGCGGATCGACGGGGTCGAGCTGGACCCCGAGGCGGCCGGGCGGGCGCGCGCCCGGAACCCGGGCAGCCTCGTGCTGCAGGGCGACCTCTATGCCCTCGGCGTGGCGAGTCGCGCCTACGACCTCGTGCTGTGCCTGGAGGTGCTGGAGCACCTGCAGGACCCCGCGCGGGCGCTCCTGGAGATCCGACGCGTCGCGCGGCGTCACCTGATCCTGAGCGTGCCGCATGAGCCGTTCTTCCGACTCGGCAACGTTCTCCGTGGAAAGAACCTCGTCCGACTCGGCGACCCGAGCGACCACGTCCAGCACTGGGGCAAACGGGAATTCGAGGCCTTCTGCCGCCGACACCTCCACGTCGACCGAACGATCCTCGCCTTCCCCTGGCTCATCGTCGCGGCCTCCGTCTGATCGGCGGGTCCGGCCGGCGCTGATCCTCGTCCTCGCCCTGGCGGCGGCGGTCCGCGTGGGGGGCCTGTCCTACGGCCTCCCCTACTTCGTCCACCCGGACGAGAGCCTCCTGGTCCCGATCGCGATGGGGGTGCTGGCCGGCGACCCCAACCCGCACTTCTTCAACTGGCCGAGCCTCTACATGTACGTGCTGGCCGGGGTGTTCGCGGCCTACGGGCTGGTCCTCCGGCTGACCGAGGGCGTCTCCGTGGTGGCCGCGTTCGTGCGAGACCCCGTCCCCTTCTACCTGCTCGGTCGGGTCGTGACGGCGACCCTGGGTACCCTGACCGTGGGGTTGTGCTATCGGCTCGGCGCGCGGCTGTACGGCCCGGGGGTCGGGATCGCGGCGGGCCTCTTCCTGGCCGTCAATCTCCAGCACGTGGTGGACTCCCACTTCGCCACCGCGGATGTGCCGGTGACGTGCCTCGTGCTGGCCGCGATGCTGGCGACGGTCGGGTACTGGGAGCGGGGGCGGCTCTCGACCGCGTTCCTGGCGGGGGTCCTCGGCGGGCTGGCGGCCTCGGCCAAGTACAACGGGGCCCTGGTGGGAGCGGCCTTCCTGGTGGCCCACGCCCTCCGGTGGCGGACGAGCGGGGCGTCCTGGCCCGGCCTGATCACCGGACGGGTGCTCCCGGTGTGGCTCGGAGGCGCCGTCGTCGGTTTCCTCGTGGGGACGCCGTTCGCGGCGCTGGCGCCCGGAGAGTTCCTGCGCGGCCTCTTCGGCGAGGTCCGCGCCATCGGCACGGTGCAGTTCGGCAACGAGGGCGACCTGCCCGGCCTGGCCTTCCACCTCTTCCACTCGTTGCCCCAGGCGATGGGGGCGGCATCGCTCCTCTGCGCCGGGGCCGGGTTGGCCGTGGCGCTCTGGCGCCGGGGCCCGGCGGATCTGATCCTGCTCGCTTTTCCGCTGCCCTATCTCGGCATCATCGCGACCTGGGACTCCCGGTTCGAGCGCTACACGGTTCCGTTGCTTCCCCTCGTGAGCATCCTGGCCGCGGTGGGTGTGGCCACGGTGGCCTCCCGGGTCGGGCGTCGGCGCGGCCTGGTCTTCGCCACCCTCGCCGTTCTGGTGGCGGCGCCGGCGGCGGCTCGCGTGCTCTATTTCGAGATCCTGTTGGCCCGCCCGGACAGTCGGGAAGTCGCCGGCCAGTGGATGGAGAGGAGCCTCCCGGCCAGCAGCCGCGTCGCCATGGAGCCCTACTCGCCCCCGGTGTCCTGGACAGACGCGGCCGGCCGCGTGCAGCGGGTGACCAGCCCGCCCCTGGGGAGCCCACCCACCGGGCTCGCGCCGAAGCTGCCGCGGCCGCGTCCCGCGCCATGGGTGTCGGGGTTGCGCATCGCGCCCCTGGTCGAGTACGACTTCGAGGCCCTGCGGGCTCGCGGAATGACGTACGTCGTCCTCTCGAGCTTCATGTACAAGCGCCACACGGGCGCCTGCGCGTCGTTCCCGGCGGCCTGCCGCTTCTATCGTGATCTCGATGCGCGAGCGACGCTCGTCTACGCGATCGAGCCGATCCCGGAGGACCGGCGGCTGTGGATGGGCGACATCTACGCGCCGGTCAGCGACGTCTTCGCCCGGACGCGGCCGGGGCCCATCATCAAGATCTACCGCCTGCCGGGAGCTTGACGTGCGCACCCCCGGGATGTGGACCCTCGGCGCCGCGCTCGCCGTCGGCCTCGCCACGCTGGTCCAGATCATGCCCATCACCGACACCGATCTCTGGTGGCTCCTCAAGGCGGGGGAGCACATGGTGGCGACGCGATCGCTGGTGGCCACCGATCCGTTCTCGTGGACGGCCCCCGGCGCCTTCTGGCTCAACCACGCGTGGGGGTTCGAGCTGCTCCTGTATGGGGTCTATGCGCTGGCGGGATTCTCCGGGCTGATCGCCCTCCAGGCGGGGTTCGCGCTCGCCACGTTCGCGGTCATGTGCTGGACCCTCCGCCGCGAAGCGGTCCCCTTCGCCTGGGCGTCGATCCTCATCGGGGTCGCCGCGCTGGCGACGCGGGGGTTCTGGTCCCCGCGTCCCCAGGTCGTCACCTATCTCGGCCTGGCCATCCTGTGGGCGATCGTGTGGGAATACCGGGAGGGCCGCCGCGACTGGCTCGCCTGGCTGCCCCTGCTGATGCTCGTCTGGGTCAATCTCCACGGCGGGTTCCTCATCGGGCTGGTGGTGCTCGGGCTGGCGACGGTCGGACTGGCGGTGGACCGGTTGTTCGATGCCGGAGACGAGGCGCTGGCCCGGCCCCGGCTCGGCCGGATGGCCACGGTGTGGCTGGGGTGCCTCGCCGCCACTTTCGTGAATCCCTTCCACGTGCACGCGCTCGTCTTCCCGTTCCTGGTGGCCGCCGACCATACCGCGAAAGAGATGATCATCGAGTGGTTCTCGCCGGCGTTCCAGTACCCCCAGCTCCGGCTCTTCGAGGGCCTGCTGCTCTTCTTCCTCGCGGCCCAGCCGGCCGCCCGCCGCCGGCCGCGCCTCGTCGATGTCGGCACGCTCGTCGTGTTCGTCTATCTCACCCTCGACGCCACCCGGAACATCCCGCTCTTCGTCATCGTGCTCACGCCGCTCGCCGGCCGGCTCGGCCTGGAGGCCTGGACCCGCCTCCTGCCGGCCATCACGGGTCTCGACGCGGAGCGGCGCCGGCGGGCCTGGGCGGCCGTCGGGCTCGGCCTCCTGGTCCTCCTGGTCGGCGTGCGGGATCTCGGGCGGGTGCCGCTCCGGTCGCTCAGGCCCGAATGGGGCGTGGCGGACGTCTTTCCCGCCGGGGCGGCGGACTTCCTCCTCGCCCACCGGTTGCCCGGCCGCGTCTACAACGACTACGGGTGGGGCGGATACCTGACCTGGCGCCTGTTCCCGCACTATCGGATGTTCATCGACGGCCGCGTCGCCGTGTTCCCCCCGGACATCCGGGAGGACTTCATCACGATCAACAACGCGCGGCCGGGATGGCGGGAAGCGCTGGAGCGCCGGGACATCGGGATCATGCTGGTTCGGCGCGGGACCGCGCTGGCCTCGCTCATGCGCGAGGCCCCGGGCTGGACCGTCGCCTACGAGGATCGGCACATGGTGGTGTTCCAGCGGCCCCCGAGGCACTCCGCGTGAGTCCCCGGGCCGATACCCGTCGCCCCGGGTCGTCCTCGGTCGTCGGCGGGCCTCAACGTATGCGGCATACGCCTCGGCCCGTCTCCTCCCTGCGTCCTACCGGGGCTCGGGTCTCGCCCCGGGGGCTGCGATGCGCGACTCGCGGCGCGAACAACAGGCACTCCGCGTGAGCTTCCGGGCGTGGCCGTGCTAGCGGGGACGGCGTCGAGCCTGCGCGCGGAACCCGGGCGTGGCGGGAGGCTCCCGCGCGCGGTCGCCTGGCTCCTCTACGGCCTGACCCTGGGTGTCGTCTTCCTGGTCGCGCTCTCCTCGCTGACGCGCTTCGACTTCTGGTGGTACCTGAAGTCCGGCGAGTACATCCTCCAGACCCGGAGCATCCCGGGCGGCGACCCCTTCTCGTTCACCGCCCAGGGGCGTCCCTGGATCAACCACATGTGGCTGACCCAGGTGATCCTCTACTGGCTCTACGAGAGCGTGGGGCGCATCCCGATCATCATCGGCAAGAGCCTCCTGGTGGCGGCCACCTTCGGCATCGTGCTGGCGACGTGCCTGCGCCGCGGCGCCCACCCCGTACTCGCGGTGCTGCTGGTCACCCTGGCGGCCCTGGCCGGGAAGGGATACTGGCACGTCCGGCCTCAGATCATCACCTATCTCCTGATGGCCAGCTATCTCTACCTCTTGCGGGAAGGCTGGGAAGGCCGACTCCGCACGCTGATCTGGCTCCCGCTCCTCATGGTGGCCTGGGCGAACCTCCACGCGGGGTTCGTCACCGGCCTCGGGCTCCTGGGGGTCATCACGGTCGGAGCGGTGCTCGAGCGGCTCCTCGCCCCCGAGCGCCCCGACTGGCGCCCGGTGGGCGTCCTGGTGCTCGTCTCCGCCGTCACGGCGGTCGCCACCCTGTTGAACCCGTTCGGGCTCCGGGCGGTCCTCTTCCCCTTCGAGGTGGTGTCGACCCGGGAGTTCATGCGGACCACGATCGAGTGGTTCTCGCCGAACTTCCACGATCCCCAGTACCGGCCGTTCGAGGCGATGATCCTCCTCTCGTTCGCCTCGCTGGGGCTCGGGAGCGCCCGCCTGCGGGTCACCGATGTCCTCCTGGTGCTGACCTTCACCCATCTCGGCGTGTCGTCCATCCGCCACATCCCGCTGTACGCGGTGGCGGTGACTCCGGCCCTGGCCGACGCTCTCCACGGCGCCGTCGAGCGCGTGTGGTCCTGGCGGGGCGCGTGGCTGCGCGGTCTCGTCCAGGCCGGGGAGGCGCGGCTCCCCTCGATCTGGCCCCTGTTGCGCGCGCCCCTCGCCCACGCGGCCGCGGCCGGGGTCATACTGGTGGCCCTGCTCGCCGGGTACGGCGCCCTGGCCCGCGAGCCCTGGACGAGCCCCTTCGTCCAGGACCTGAACGAGTTCGCGTACCCGAAGCGGACCGTGGAGTTCATGAAGCGCGAGCACGTGCCGGCGCCGCTCTTCAACGTCTACGTGTGGGGGGGATACGAGCTCTGGCGGCTCTATCCCGACTATCAGGTATTCTTCGACGGCCGCACTCACGTCTACGGCGAACGGATCGTGGAGGACTACCTGGAGGTCGCCTCGCTCAAGCCCGGCTGGAGGGCCGTGCTGGACCGCTGGAAGATCCAGTCGGTCCTCACCCATCCGGGCTACGCGCTGAGCGAGGCGCTCTATGCCAGCCCCGAGTGGCGGCTCGTCTTCGTCGATCGGGAGGCGCTCCTGTTCGTCCGGAACGTCCCGACGCACCAGGCCTTGTTCGATCGGATCGGGCCGGTGGACCGCCCGGCGTCGACGGCGCTGATCCGCCCCGCCCTCGACTCGGCCTTGCAGGCGGCGGAGCGGGGCGACGACGACGGCGCGATCCGGCGCTTCCGGGACGTCCTTTCCCTGGATCCGGAGAACCCGGTGGCGCTCTACAGCCTCGGTCTCCTGCTCGACCGTCGGGGAGATCGGCCCGGGGCCGAGCGCCTGTGGCAGGAGCTCCAGCGCTCGTCGGCGGGCACCGAGCTGGCGGCCAAGGCCGCCCGCGAGCTCGCCCGTCGCCCGTGAGCTGACCGGCGCCTGGCGGCCATGCGGCCCAACCGGATCGGACTCTGGCTCTTCCTGGGGAGCCTGCTCCTCTACAACGTCAACATGCGCGAGATCAGCTCGGCCGACACGATGGGCACCCGGCTCCTTCCGCTGGCTCTGATTCAGGAGCTTCGCCTCGACCTCGACAGCTTCTTCCGCGATTACCCGGCCGGGCGCCCGCTGCCGTACTGGGTGCAGCACGTGCGCGGCCACTACCTCTCGAGCTACCCGATCCTTCCGGCCTTGATGGCGGCGCCCGTGTATCTCGTCCCGCTGAGCCTGTTCACCGGCGGCTCGCTCGCGCTGGTCAATGTCCTGGCCAAGCTGAGCGCGACGGTCTTCGCGGCGCTCTCGGTCCTCGTCGTCTATCTCGCGCTGCGGCAGCTGGCCCGCCCGCCGGTGGCGGCGGCCATCGCATTCGTGTACGCGGTCGGGACGTCGACCTGGTCGGTCTCCAGCCAGGGGCTGTGGGGGCACGGCCCGGCCCAGCTCTTCATGGCCGCCGGCCTGTACGGCGTGCTCCGCGCAGAGGCGGATCGGCGCGCCGCGATCTGGACCGGGATCGCCGCCGGCCTCATGGTGGCGAGCCGGCCGACCACCGGGCTTCCGGCCCTGGCCTTCATGGCGTACCTCGGGCACCGCGACTGGCGGCAGGGGGCCGTGAGCCTCCTCGGCTTTCTGGCCGTCACGGTGCCCGTGACGGCGCACAACCTCTGGTACTTCGGCTCGGTGCAAGGCGGCTACGCCCAGCTCCACGCCACCCACGCGCTCTTCCACGGCGTGGGCGGGGCCTGGACGCCGTCGGTCGGTGCCGGCCTGCTCGGAATCCTGGTCAGCCCGAGCCGGGGGCTCCTCGTCTATTCGCCGGTGCTCGCCTTTGCGCTGGCCGGGCTCATCCTGTCGCTCCGGGACGCGGGCCCGCGGCGGCCGTTCTTCGCGTACATGGCCGCCGCCACCGGAGGCAGCGTGGTGATGCTCGGCACCTTCGCCGTCTGGTGGGGCGGGCACTCGTTCGGCCCCCGGCTCCTCACCGACGTGCTGCCGCTGCTCGCCCTCTTCCTGGTGCCGGTGTGGCCGCGGCTCGAGACGTCCCGGCTCCTGACCGCCGCCTTTCTGCTCGCGTTCGTCCTGTCGATCGGCGTCCAGGTCGTCGGCGTCTTCTATTACCCCTCGCCCCGACGGGTCGACTGGAACTGGACCCCGCAGAACGTGGATTTCGCGCACGAGCGTCTGTGGGACTGGCAGGATACGCAGATCCTGAGGCTCCTGCGGAATGGCCCCCGCTCGCCGGGGTTCGAATCCGTGGGTTGACTCGAACCGTAGAGGGTGTCGGAAACCGAGCGGCGGGAGGGTCCACGTGGAGCCGAATTTGTCTCGCGGGCGAGCGCGGCTCGCTCTGTTAAAATATCGGGTCACATCCGTGTGTGAGGCGACCGGCAAGGCGGCCGCATGAGAGATCTGATACAGGCCGTGGTGCTCGAAGGCCAGCAGGTGCGCGTGACCGCCCGTGACCCCCTGCCCATCGAGGCGAAGGCACTGGCCGTGGCGGCCGCCATTCGCGTGTTCGACCGGTACCCCGTCGTCGATCGGCTCCTCCTGACCGTCGGGGAGGACGAAGTCCGCCTCTCACGGGAGGAGGTCGAGCGGCTCGTCGGCCCGGAGGGGTTTGCCCGGCTCAAGGACCGGGAGGGGGCTCGCGAAGTCCTCACGCGCGCCATCCAGGCCTATGCCGCGGAGGGGACGCCGTGACCGTGGCGCTTCCGGGCGGGCTTCCCCCCCTGTTCGCCTGGTCCGTGGTGGTCGCGCTGGCGGCGGTGCTGGGCAGCTTCCTGAACGTCTGCATCTCCCGCCTTCCCCGTGGCGAGAGCATCGTGTCGCCTCCGTCCCACTGCCCGCGCTGCCAGACGCCCATCCGGTACTACGACAACATCCCGCTCGTCTCCTTCGCGCTCCTCGGGGGTCGCTGCCGGGCGTGCCGGGAGCCGATCCCGTGGCGGTACCCGGTGGTGGAGGCGTTGGCGATCGGGATCGGGCTCCTGGCGCTGTGGCACTTCGGACCCACCTGGGCGGGCCTCCGCGTGTTCGTCCTGGGCCTCGCCCTGGTCGCAGTGACGTTCATCGACCTCGAGACGCGTCTCATTCCCGACCTGATCACGCTGCCGGGCATCGTGGTCGGGCTCCTCTTCCACCTCGCCTGGGGGCCCTGGCGCGTCGTGGACGGACTCCTGGGGTGCGTCGTCGCGGGCGGGCTCTTCTATCTGATCGCCTGGCTGAGCGAGCTGAGTTTCGGTCGGGAAGGGATGGGCGGCGGTGACATCAAGCTGGCGGCGATGATGGGCGCGTTCCTGGGGCTCGGGGGCGTGCTCGTCGCGATCTTCCTCGGGGTCATGGCCGGAGGGATCATGGCCCTGGGGCTCCTGGGCTTCGGTCTCAAGCGCTTCGGGCAATACCTGGCCTTCGGACCGTTTCTCGCGGTGGGCGGCCTCATCGCCGCGTTCTGGGCCGGGCCCATCCTCGACTGGTACCTGGGGTAGCCGACCATGGCAGACCCCTCGGCGGCCGTCCAGAACCCGGGGCCGGCGTCGGCCCCCCGCTCGGCCGCAAGCGACACCCGGCGGGCGCTTTTGCTCGCCGTGGGTCTCTGCGTGGCGTTGCTGCTGGCCGTGGTGAGCTACCTGGTGCTGCCCTATCCGGCGCTGATCGCGGCCGTCTTCCTCCTGGGCGCCCTGCTCCTCGGCGCGCTATACCGCTCGTTTTCCCTGGCCCGGCCGCCCGAGCCCGCGGGTCCTCTCTCGCAGCCGGCAGCGGCGACCGCCAGCCCGGGCGACGTCGGCCCGGAGCTCGAGGCCATGATCGCGGCGGCCCGCACGGACGAGGTCGATACGTTGATGCGGGAGTTCACCCGCATCCTCGGCGTCCTCCAGCAGCAGGCCTCGCAGGTCCAGGACTATGCGGGGCGCTTCGAGGCCATGAACGAGGAGCTCCGGAACGCGAACCTCCGGCTGCGCGAGCTCTCGCTGACCGACGAGCTGACCGAGGTGGGAAACCGGCGGAACTTCGACGTGCGCATGCGGGAAGAGATCAACCGGTCGACCCGGTTCGGCCACGCCTTCAGCCTCCTGCTCCTCGACATCGACCTCTTCAAGAAGTTCAACGACGAGTACGGGCATCCCCAGGGCAACGTGGTGCTGCGCGGGCTGGGGTCGCTCATGCGGTCGATGTCGCGGGAGGGCGATGTGCCGTGCCGGATCGGCGGCGAGGAGTTCGCGTTCATCCTGCCCGAGACGGTCAAGCCCGACGCGACGCTGTTCGCCGAGCGCATGCGCCGCGGCGTCGAGGCCACCATCAAGACGCCGGAGGGCGAGCACTCGGTGACGGTGAGCATCGGGCTGGCGGCCTTCCCCGAGGACGGCAAGTCCCCCGAGGACCTCGAGCGGGCGGCCGACGAGGCGCTCTACGAATCCAAGCACGCGGGGCGAAACCGGGTCACCGCGTATCACCGTAAGTGACCATGCCTAAAGGCTAAAAATTAGCATATATAAGTTGACAATCGACGGGCATGTGAGCGATTCTGATTGGTCGCCTGAGAACCCGGTCGGTCGGGAGAGGGAGCGGTCGATGAAGAAGAGATGGAGCGAGGCGGGAATGACCCTCGTCGAGCTTGCCGTCATCCTGGTGATCCTGTCGATCCTGGCGGTCGCGCTGTATCCCAGCCTGGGGAACGTGCTCAAGGTCACGGCGTCCAAGGGCGCGGCCGAAGAGGTCGCCGGGGCGGTCCGCCTGGCCCGGCAGTATGCGATCACGCGGGGCTCGAACCACTGCATCGCGTTCTCGGGGTCGCCGAACACCACGTTCACGATCAAGACGGCCTCCACCGACAGCGCGTGCGACGGGGGTGCGATCCAGCCCGCGCAGGCGATCGGTCACGGCCTGGCGGTCGTCTCGCCCACCAACCTGTCGATCATCTTCAACGGGGTGGGCAACGTGAGGAACTTCGCCCCCGGGAACCCGACCGTGACCCTGACCGTCGACACGACCCCGTCGACCTGCGCGAACAACGTCCTGGTCACGCTGTACGGTGGTGTTCGCGTGAGCCAGGGCACCTGCTGAGGAGGGCGCCATGACACGGAACGAGCGGGGCGTCACCCTCCTCGAGCTTCTGGTCGCGATGATGCTGCTCATGGTCGCCCTCCTGGGCCTGGCCGCGTCCTTCCCCCTGGCGATGTTCGGCGTCACGACGGGAGGCTACCAGACGACGGCGACCCTCCTGGCCCAGGCGGCGGTCGAGCAGGCCAAGGCCACCCCCTACGCCGGGCTCAATGGGATGGCGGGCGTGAGCACGGGCGCCCCGCCGTGCTCGAGCGGCGACTACTACGTGGTCACCGGCTACTCGGGCTTCAAGCGGTGCATCAAGGTGCAGGTCGGGGCCCCCACGGCCACCAGCACCACGGTGACCGTCGTGGTGCGCTTCACCGGGGGCCAGGGGCTCAACGACACCACCCTGGCCACCATCTTCGCGCAGTAAAGGGGGGGACCATGCGCCACCACGTCGGATCTCCGCTCCGCGACCAGCGCGGCGTCACGCTGACCGAGCTGGCGGTCACCCTCGCGCTGTTCGGCATGATCATGGTGGGCGTCCTCGGGACCTGGCAGAAGACCCAGGAGGCCTACTTCGTCGGCTCGGACGCCGCCGAGGTCCAGCAGAACACGCGGGCCGCCATCGACTTCATGGTCCGCGAGCTGCGGGCGACCGGCCGCGACGTCACCGTCTGCGCGTTCGACTACGAGGGCCCCGGCACCCTCGACTGCACGGCCACCAAGGTCGACGCGTGCCGCAACGCGCCCAAGAACCTGGGGGCCGGGGGGTACACGGCCAACGGCTGCCAGAGCATCTTCGCGATCCCGTTCGCGGACGCCACGGCGACGACCATCCGGGTCCGCTCCGACCGGAACGACAACGGAACCATCGCCGGCACGGCCAACTCGGGCGGGACGGACCTCGGCGAGGAGAACGTCCTCTACCAGCGGGAGACGGGGGGGAACTGCCCGACCGGCGTCGCCGCCTGCATCACCCGGGACGACGGGACGGGGCCGGTGGCGATGGTCGCGATCGACATCACCGGGCTCACCTTCACCTACTACCCGCGGTCGGGCTTTCCGTCGAGTGCCTCGGACACGACGTGCCTCGACGTCACGATCCTGTGCAACGTGCCCTTCCCGCTGCCGTTCTCGGCCGACGCCACCCACACGGCGCAGGAGAAGGCGGACAACATCGGCCGGATCCACATCCAGGTCGTGGCCCAGACCACGATCGCCGGCCAGCTGGTCAACCGATCGCTCGAGACGGACGTCGTGCTCAAGAACCGTTTCTAACCGAAGCTGCAGGTCGGGACTGGAGGGCGTTGATGGGTGCCGTCGTGAGGAACGAACAGGGGTCGGTCCTGATCATGGCCGTGATCGCCATGCTGATCATGGGCGTGCTCAGCGTCTCGTTCGCGCTGCTGGCGGACGTGGAGACGCGGATCGGCGTCAACTACAAGCAGCAGGGGCAGGCCGAGGCCCTGGCCGAGGCCGGGCTCGAGGTCGCGCGGGACACGATCCGGGACGCCGCCACCGTGGCGGGCGGATTCACCCGGTGGATGGACGGGACGCTGGCGAGCCACGGCCTGGCCACGAACGTGGGGCTGGGGGCGGGCGCCTACTCGGCCTGGATCGACAACGACTGCTCGCCGCTGGTCCCGACCGCCATCCAGCAGGCGGGGTGCCCCACCGACACCGACGACAACGAGGCCGCCGTCATCACGGCCACGGCCACCGCCGGGACCGCCAAGGCCATCGTCCGGGCGGTCGTCGGCGTGGACAACCCGTGGAAGCACGTCTGCTCGAACGCCAAGCCCGACAACAACGGGTACTGCAACGAGCCCGGAAACCGGAACGGGAACCCGAGCATCACCCCGGCCGATCCGAACGACCCGAACGGTCCGGCCGCCTACAACGACCTGCCGCGGCCGACGCTGGGCTGCTCGCGGATCGATCCGACCATGCACGGGACGACGGCCGTCACCTGTCCCCCGGGTTACATCACCAGCTACACTGCCGGTACTTATACGGCGCCCGCCGGCGGGACGGCGACCCACATGGTCCTGATGGGCGAGGACGCCAACGTGGTCGGCACCGCGAAATACTGCTACAACAGCGAGGTTCCGGGCCCGGTCGGGCCCGGCAAGTACTGGGGCTACTTCGACTGCGCGCTCCAGACGCCCTGTGACCCCGCCGTCGACACCTGCCCCAACGGCCCCAAGAAGGGCTGCGTGATGGCCAACGACCCTCGGCCGGCCCTCCTGCCGGCCTGGTACGAGACGGTCGGGGTCAACGGCTGCTCGATCAACGCGACCGGGATGGTCTTCAACTGGTACGGGACGGCCGGGCGCGCCGCGGGGGGCGGGGTGAACGAGAAGAGCCCGACCTTCGACGGCCAGTACGGGACCTGCGCGGTCGCCGTGTCGGGGGCGACCCGGGACTGCGCGCCGACCGGCGTCGTGGACAATACCAACGGCCGGAACTACTACATCCTCAACCGCCTCAACGACGGGAGCGACCAGGGCCGCGCGAGCATCCAGAAGACCGGCGGGACTCCCGCCCCACCGGCCCCGAACGCCGGGCAGGACTTCACCTTCGTCTACGGCACCATGGTCGTCGAGGGCGACGGCGGCACGGTGCCGGCCTCGCTCGACAACTGCCCCTCGAGCAACAACGACCTCGAGCTGGGCAACAAGGGGGTCATGACCGCGGCCCTGCGGAACACGACCGAGCAGGGCCGTCTGAATCCCTTCGGGGTGCTGACCGCCGTCCAGAAAGAGGTCTACGTCTACGGCTACCCCACGGTGATCGTCATCTTCGACCCGCGGGAAATATTCGCGGCGCCGCCGCGCCCGACGGTCTCGCCGTACAACCCCCAGTTCGTCTGCGCCAACATGGCCAGCAGCAACAGCTTCGTCAACGGCATGGTCTACTCGGGCGGCCACGTCCAGTTCAACCCGATCCTGATCAACGGCACCCTCGTGGCCTTCGAGATCCAGACCCAGGGCAGCACCGGCTCGGGGGTCGGCTACAACAACCGCTTCGGCAACGCGACGCCCCCCCCCGGCTTCCCGTTCGGCGCCGGGAACCAGGTCGTGATCATCCGGAAGTCCTTCATCGTGTGCTCGAACTATCAGGACCAGAGCGGGGGCCGGACCGCCTGCCAGTAGCCCTCGCCTCGCTCGCTCAGCCGCTTCGCGGTCGGCGCCGCCCCCCGGGGAGAGCCCTCTTCCCGCGGGGGCGGCCCCCGTATACACTAGGAGGCCATGGCGGCGCCGACGGACACTGCCATCAAGCTCGGGCTGGTCGGGACCGGGGCTGAACTGGTCAAGGCCATCGACGCCCTCACGGGCATCCCCTCCGTCGAGATCGCGGTCGTCGCCGACGCCAGCGACCGGTCCGAGGGCACCAAGCGTGCCCAGAGCCTCAAGCTCCCCCTCGTCAAGAATGCCATGGAGGTCTTCCGGACCAAGGCGAACATCGTCCTCGAGGTGAACGGGGACGAGCGCCAGTACGAGCGCCTGCTGTCGATCAAGCCGCCGGGGACGGAGGTCATGAGCGTCCGCGGCGCGCGCCTCCTCATCAACCTCCTCAAGCAGAGCTCCGGCGGTGGGCCGGCGGCCGAAGCCGCGCCCAAGGAGGTCGTGAAGGAGGTCATCAAGGAGGTCCCGGTCGAGGTCGTCCGGGAAGTCATCAAAGAGGTCATCAAGGAGGTCCCGGTCGAGGTCCCGGTGGAAGTGGTCCGGGAGGTCGAGGTCATCCGGGAGGTCATCAAGGAGGTTCCGGTCGAGGTCATCAAGGAGGTTCCGGTCGAGGTGATCCGGGAAGTCGAGAAGGAAGTGATCAAGGAGGTCATCGTCGAGGTCCCGGTCGAGGTGATCCGGGAGGTGATCAAGGAAGTCCCGGTGGAGGTCATCCGCGAGGTCGAGAAGGAGGTCTTCCGGGACGTGCCGGTCGAGGTGATCCGGGAAGTCGAGAAGGAAGTGATCAAGGAGGTCATCGTCGAGGTCCCGGTCGAGGTGATCCGGGAAGTGATCAAGGAGGTCCCGGTCGAAGTCCCGGTCGAGGTCATCCGCCAGCTCGACACCGTCAAGGTGGAGAAGGTGGAGGTGCCGGTCGAGGTCATCAAGGAGGTCGAGGTCATCAAGGAGGTCATCCGGGAAGTCCCGGTCGAGATCATCAAGGAAGTCGTCCGGGAGGTCCCGGTCGAGGTCATCAAGGAGGTCGTCCGGGAGGTCCCGGTCGAGGTGGTGCGTGAGCTCACCCAGGTGGACACCGAGGAGCTCCAGCGGCTCCGCCGGCGGCTGGAAGAGCTCCAGACGTCGCACGACCAGCTGGTGACCATGTCCGGCCGGGTGCCGCTCGACGAGAAGATGCAGGCCCTCCTCACCATGGCGAGCGGCGTCGGCCACATCTTCAACAACGTCCTGGCGGGCATCCTCGGCCGGACCCAGTTGCTCCTGAAGAAGGCCGAGCGCGACAAGGCCAAGGACCTGGTGGCCGGGCTCAGCGAGATCGAATCCGCCACCCGGACCGGCATCGACGCCCTGAGCCGGATCCAGGAGTTCAGCCGATCGCGTCCCTCCGAGGCGCTGGCCCGGGTCGACCTCAACGACGTCGTCCAGCGGGCGATCGAGCTGTCGCGACCCAGGTGGCGGGACGCGCCCTCGACCAAGGGCGTGCGGATCGAGCTCATCACCCACTTCGGGGCCCATGCGCCCGTGATGGGCGTCGAGACCGAGCTCCTGGAGGCGCTCCTTCAGCTCATCACCAATGCCGTCGACGCGATGCCCCGCGGCGGGACCATCACCGTCCGGACCGGGAACGAGCCGGGGCGCGGGTTCATGTCCGTTTCCGACACCGGGGTGGGAATGCCGGAACAGGTCAAGCGCCGGGCCCTCGAGCCGTTCTTCTCGTCCAAGGGGGAAACGGGACTCGGCCTCGGGCTGTCGGTGGTCTACGGGATCATGGTCCGCCACGGGGGCGAGGTGCTCATCGAGAGCGAGACCGGCAAGGGGACGACGCTGACCCTCCGGGTGCCGACGGCCCCGGAAGGCGCGCCGCCCCCGACCACGGCGGTCGACGCCGACCAGGCCCAGATTCTCGTCGTGGACGACGACGAGACCGTCCGCACGGCGCTCGGCGACATGCTCCGGGGCGCGGGCTACGCCGTCACGCTCGCCGCGTCGGGGCTCGAAGGGATTGCCAAGGTGCGAGAGCGGGAGAATCCGTTCCACCTGGTCGTCACCGACCTCGGGATGCCCGACGTCCCGGGCTGGGAAGTCGTGGAGGCGGTCAAGCAGGTCGAGACCATCACACCCGTGGTAATCATGTCAGGGTTTGACCGGGCCCGCGCGACCCGCCGGGCCAAGGAGCTCGGCGTGGACCTCGTCATCTCCAAGCCCTTCGACCTCCAGGACTTCCTCAACGCCGTCCGCGGCCTCTTGCTCGGCCGCAAGCGCTCGTAGCCCCGCGTCCTCGCCCCGCTAGCGCTGGTATTGGCTCGGCGTGGGCCCGTCCACGCCTCCGAGGACCCTTTTTTTCTTGACTCATCGCGAGGGGGACCCCTATACTGCCGCTTCACAAAATACTACAAAGACCTGCAAACACCGGAGGGTAAGCCTGTAGGGGCCTTCCGGTCGAAATTTCTTGGGTTTGAGGGGGCGTCTGCACGAGACTGGCCGCAATGCGAGGGGACCAACGATGATGTCACTGTTCAAACGACGCAAGCGTCCGCAGATGGTGGGACTGGACATCGGCTCGAGTTTTGTCAAGGCCGTCGAGCTTCGTCCGGTCGGAAATGATTACGAGCTGGTCGGGTTCGGGATGGCTCCGGTCCCGCCCGGCGCGCTCGAGGGCGGAGAGATCAAGCAGGCCGCCGCCGTCCAGCAGGCGATCCGCCAGGCGATCGACCAAGGACGGATCCAGGCGACCGACGCCGCGATCGGCATGTCGGGCGGCTCGGTCATCGCCAAGCGGGTGACGCTGCCGAAGATGTCGGAGGCGGAGCTGGCCGAGTCCATCCGCTGGGAAGCCGAGCAGCACATCCCGTTCGACATCGAGGACGTGGAGCTCGACTTCCAGGTCCTGCGGCAGGACGGTCCCCAGCAGGAAGTGATGCTGGTCGCCGTCAAGAAGGGCAAGGTCCGGAGCTACGCCGACGTGGTCGCCGAGGCCGGGCTCAACGTCGCGGTGGTGGATGTGGACGTCTTCGCCCTGGAGACACAATACGAGCACAATTTCCAGGGCGAGAACGAGGTCGTCGCCCTCGTGAACATCGGGCACGAGACGACCAACACGAACATCCTGCAAGGGGGCGTCAACGTGTACGCCCGCGACGTCTTCGTGGGCGGCAAGCAGTACTCGGCGACCCTGGCCCAGCGGTTCGACCTGGCCCCTCAAGACGCCGACGCCCTGGTCCGGGGCAAGCAAGGGCAGGTGAGCTGGGCGGAGATCGAGCCCGTGCTCGATCTCGTCTCCCAGGAGCTCGGCCAGGAGATCCAGCGGACCCTGGATTACTTCGGCACGACCGCCGAGCACGAGCGGATCCAGCGCATCTTCCTCTCGGGAGGCTGCGCCCTGGTCCCCGGGCTCAAGGACTTCCTCTCGTCGCAGTGGGGAATCGAGGTGGCGTCCGCCGACCCGTTCAAGCGGGTCAAGATCGGGTCGGGCCTCAACGCGGACGTGGTTCAAAAGCTGGCGCCGCTGGCCGCCGTCTCGACCGGGCTGGCGATGCGCTATCCGGATGACCGGAAGTAAGGACGTAGAGCCGTGGCCATCAAAGTCAACTTGCTCCATCGCGAAGACCGTCCCAAGCGCGCCGGGGCCGGCCTCTCCGGCATCTCCATGCCGAAGATCGCCATCGGCGGCGGCCGCGTCATGCAGATCGCCGGGGTCCTGGTCATCGTGGTCATCGTCGGGCTCGGCTGGATGGGGTACTCGGCGTGGCGCGAGAAGAACGAGCACGAGCGGGAGATCACGCGGCTCAAGGCTCAGGACGCCCAGCTCCAGCGCCAGCTGACGGAGCTGCGGGTGGCGGACGCGGCCAAGCGCGAGATCCAGCGGCGCCTCGACATCATCGGGCGGGTGGCGAAGAGCCAGGGCGTCCCGGTCCAGATGATGACCGGCGTCCTCAAGTCGGTCCCCCAGGGCGTCTGGCTCACCTCCGTCGACATGAAGCCCCAGGAAGTGAAGGTCAAGGTCGACGCGACCCGTCCCGCCATCTCCTACTCGAGCGAGACGCTGGCCAAGCTCGAGCAGAAAAAGGAGGAGTCCGGCACCGCCAAGGGCCCGGTCCAGACCAGGGAGGTCACGGAGATCCAGGGCTTCTCCGTCGTGATCAAGGGCATGGCCTTCAACAACTTCCAGGTGGCCGAGTTCATGGAGAACCTGAGGAAGGCGGGGGTGTTCTCGGACGTGGATTTCACCGTGACCCAGGCCGCCAACGTCGAGCAGGTCCGCGTCATGGATTTTGAAGTGACCGCGAGCGTGAAGCTCTAGGTCGGATAGGTAGCAGACAATGGACAGCGCAGAGCTCAAGAAACTGGTTCTGATCGGCCTTCTGATCCTGGCCGTGGCCTACGTCGGGTACAACGGCTTCTCCGCGATCGGGTACGCGGGTGTGGCGGGCTGGCGAGCCGACGCGGCCAAGCTTCTCGTCGAGCGGCAGAAGCTCGACGCCAACGTGAAGAGCGCCACCGCGATGGTGGCCAACCTCGACAAGATCAAGCGGGAGCGCGAGGCGCTGGAGGCCCAGCTCAAGGAGCTGAGCCGCCGTCTCCCGGGCGAGCGCGAATCCGCCGAGGTGCTCCGCAGCGTGGAGAGCCTGGCCGGCAAGTCCGGGCTGACCATCGGCCAGGTCAAGCGGCGCCCGCTGCGGACCCAGGAGCTCTACGTGGAGATCCCGATGGAGGTGTCGGTCGGCGGCGGGTATCACGACCTCGTCAAGTTCGCCGACCAGCTCGCCCACCTCGAGCGGATCGTCACCCTCAACGAGATTCAGGTCCAGCGGCCGGGACCCACGACGGGAAGCCAGGCGCCGGCGGTCAACTCGGCCCCGGGGAGCGTCAAGGCACAGATGGTGGCCGTGGTCTTCCAGGCCTTGCCCGAGCCCTCGCCGGCGACGCCCGGTGCGCCGGCTCCGGGTGCCCCGGCGCCGCCACGGTAGGAGAGCCCCATCATGCCACGCCGGTCGCCTCGAACGCAGTGGGTCAGCCGGGCCACCCTCGGAGTGTGTCTGGCGATTCCGATGACCGTCTTCGCGCAGGCCCAGCCGCAATACCCGACGCAGCTCCCCGTCCCCAAGACCGCCCCCGCGCCGGCGCCCGGGCAGGCCGAGTCCCCTCCGAGGGCCGCGGGACAGGCCCAGCCCGCTCAGCCGGCCGCCCCGGCCACGCCGCCGGCCGCCCCGGCCGCGCCGGCCGGGCCGGTGAGCCCCGGGGGCCGCGACCCCTTCGACCCGCTGGTGACCAAGGCCCCGCCGGGCGAAGAAGGGCGCGCGCAGACGCTCAGCGGTCTCAAGCTGGTGGGGGTCGTCTGGGACCCCGCGAACCGTGACCAGATCCGGGCCCTGGTGGAGACACCGGACGGGCTCGGTTACTACGTGCGGCTCAACGAGGAGAAGTTCGGCGGGAAGGTGATCGCCATCGACCGAGACCGGGTCAGGTTCTCCGTCCGCGAACGGGATCCGGGTGGCCAGACTCGGACGCGGACGGTCGAGCTGAAACTGAGTGGTCAATAGCCAGAGGGGGGAGCGGCGTGGCTAGACAAGGAGTCGTGATGCTCCTGGGCTGTGCCTGGACCCTGGCTGTCGGCGTGGCGGCGCCCGTGTGGGCAGCCGACCTCGAGCCCGGCGGCCAGCCCATCCTGTTGGCTCAAGCGACGAGGGTGCCGGTTCTCGCGCAGGTACAGCCGCCGCGACAGCAGCCGCGCCTCATCTCGCTCGACTTCAAGGACGCAGACATCAACAACGTCCTCCGCATCCTGGCCGAGTTCAGCGGCCTCAACATCGTCACCAGCGAGGACGTGAAGGGCAAGGTGACGGTGAAGCTCCAGAACGTGCCCTGGCAGCAGGCCCTCGACTCCGTCGTGCGGGCGGCCAAGCTCGGGTACGTGCAGGAAGGCAACATCATCCGGGTCGACAAGCTCGAGAACCTCACCAAGGAGGCCGAGGCCCAGTTCAAGGCCGAGCAGCGCGAGGTCGAGATCCAGCAGCGGCGGGCGGAAGCCCGGATCCGGCTGGAGGAGCAGGAGCGGGCGAAGAAGTCCGCGGAGCAGAAGGCCGAGTTCGAGCTCTCCCCGCTCGTCGAGGAGGTCATCCCCCTCAAGTACGCCCACGTCGGGATCCGCCGCGTCCAGGTCCTCAATTTCCTGACCGACGGGGTGACGACCGAGGAGCGCCGGGGCATCGAGGAGGCGATCACCGGCGGCGTCAAGAAGGAAGAGGGGAAGTCGGCCGGGCTGCTCTCCCCGCGCGGCCAGCTCACGATCGACATGCGGACGAACTCGCTGATCGTTCGCGACGTCCCCGACAACGTCGCCAAGATCCGGGAGTTCGTGGCCCGGCTCGACCGGCCGACCCCCGCGGTCCAGATCGAGGCGCGCATCGTCGAGATCAGGCGGGACGACGCCCGGCGGCTCGGCATCATCTGGGGCGGCGCCTTCACGCCGAAGGCGGGCGCCAATTCCCCCGTCATCGACGTCCGGGGCGGCGCCGGGCCCCGGCAGACCGGGCCCGTCGGCGGGACGGCGCCGTCCACCGCCGCCAATTTCCCCGCGACGCCGTTCCAGGCGCCCTTCAGCTCCGGGAACCTGTTCGGCCTGACGCTCGGGTGGCTCGCCTCCAACCTGGCCCTGGACATCTCTCTGCAAGCCCTCGAGGGCGAAAACCGCGCGCGTATCATCTCGAGTCCGAGTCTCATGGTGCTCGAGAGCGAGCCGGCCACGATCGCCAGCGGCCAGAAGATCCCCATCATCAGCGTCCTCAGCATCGGCGGCGCCCCCCAGGCGTCCGTGACCTACTCGGACGTCACCACCCGCCTCCAGGTCGTCCCGAAGGTGGCGGCCGAGGATGGCCGGCTCGTCCTGACCATCGGGGTGAAGCGGGACACGCTCGACGGCACGGTCACGGCGGCGGGCCTGACCGCCCCCATCATCGGCACCAAGCAGACGATCACCCAGGTGCGGATCCCCGACGGCGGCACCGTCGTCCTGAGCGGTCTCCGGGAGGACACCCAGCGGAACCAGCAGGAGGGTCTGCCCTGGCTGAAGAGCATCCCGGTCCTCGGGTGGCTCTTCAAGAACGACCTGACCGACGCCGGCCGCACCGAGATGATGGTGTTCCTGACCGCGAAGGTCGTCGAGAACCCCGGACAAGCGGCCGTGACGCCGGATGTGCTGCCGGCGGCCCCGGGCGCGCCGGCCCCGCCCGGCCGGACCGGCCAGGCCCCGGCCCCGGCGATCCCGGTCGCGGACGCTTCGCCTCCGCCGGCGGCCGCCGCCCGCGCCGCCCCCGTGTTCCCGGCCGAGGGCCAGAGCCGATGAGCGCCCCCGGCGGACGGCTCCTGACGATCGCGATCGTGGCCGGCGTCCTGGCGCTCGCGGCACCCGTCGGCGCGCAGGAGTGGAAGATCTATCTCGTCGGGAAGGCTGACCCAATCGTGGCCACGTACTACGCGGAGGAAGCCCCCTGGGTCTTCTACCGCGACGACGACAGCATGTACCTCTTCACCCTCGGGTGTAACCGGATCTCGAAGGTCGAGCGGGGCGGCGCCCTCATCCCGCCGCCGCCCTGCCCGGTGGACCGGCTGGCGACCACCGCCTCGCGTGTCTACGTGAACGTGCTCGAGCTCGAGGCCAAGCGCCTCGACGACGGGCTCGCCAAGCTTCGCGAGCTGACCACCGCGTACAACGCCGCCGTGGCCAACGCGAGCATCGCCGCCGTCAACACGCGGGCGGGCGGGGCCCCCATCTCGATCGAGGGGCTGAACGAGTCCCTCCAGCTCTTGCGGCTGCAGCTGGGCGACGCGCGCAGCGACGTCGACCTCAGCCTCCAGCGTACCGACGCCCTGACCCAGGCGATCGGCGCCTATCGCGAGATCGAGCGTCGCGAGCTGGGCCGGCAGCGCTACTTCTTCGCGCCCCGGTAAGAGGAGAAGAGACGTGCGGCAGATCACCGTCCACCTCGGCACCCGGACCTACCCGGTCCTGGTGGGCCCCGGCCTTCTGGCCGGAGCCGGGCGCGAGTGCGCCCGCCTGGGCGTGGGCCGGAAGATCGCCGTGGTGACCCAGCGGCACGTGGCCCTGCACGCCCAGGCGGTGACGGAGAGCCTGCGGGAGGCCGGGTTCGCCCCGGTCGTCGTCGAGGTCCCGGAGGGCGAGCCCGCCAAGTCGCTCGACGAGGCCCGGGGGCTCTGGGACGCGTTCGTCGGCCACGGGCTCGACCGGGGCTCGGCGGTCGTCGCGGTGGGGGGCGGCGTGGTCGGCGACCTGGCCGGGTTCGCCGCGGCGACCTACATGCGCGGCGTGGCCTACGTGCAGATCCCGACGACCCTGCTGGCCCAGGTCGACGCGTCGGTCGGCGGCAAGGTGGCGGTGAACCATCCGCGGGCCAAGAACCTGATCGGCGCCTTCCACCAACCCCGCCTCGTGCTCATCGACCCCGACACCCTCGGGACGTTGCCCGAACGGGAGTACCGCTCGGGCCTGGCCGAGGTGATCAAGACCGGCGCGGCCCTGAACGCCGAGCTCTTCGCCACGCTGGAGGGGAACATCCCGGCCATCCGGCAGCGGGACCCTGGGCTGCTCGAAGGCGTGATCGCGACCTGTTGCGCGGAGAAGGCCACCATCGTCGAGCAGGACGAGCGCGAGGAGAGCGGGCTCCGGATGATCCTGAACTACGGCCACACCGTCGGACATGCGCTGGAGGTGCTCGGCGGATACCAGGAGTGGCTCCACGGCGAGGCGGTGGCCGTCGGCATGGTGGCGGCGGCGCGGCTCGCGGCCCGGCTCGGCCTCACGGATCACCGCACGGCGGAGCGGCAGATCGCCCTCCTCCAGGCGGTGGAATTGCCGGCCCGCTTCGAGCGGCCCGGCCCGGCCGAGCTCGGGCAGGCTTTGCGCCACGACAAGAAGGCGCGGGAGGGGCGCGTGCCGTTCGTGCTCCTCAAGGCTTTGGGACACGCTGACGTCTGCTTCGACGTGCCGTCGGAGTTGGTGCTGGAGGTGCTGCAGGAGATCCACGGAGGTCCCATGCCCCGCCGCGGGGAATAAGGGGAAGCCGATGCGAAGGACGTCCTGGCGAGCCGTCTCGTTGGTGATGGCCCTTGGCCTGGCCCTGGCAAGCTGCAGTGGGCCGAACCGGAGCGACGATCCCAGCAGCCCGTCGGGCTTCCGCATCGTCCTCACGGCGAACCCCAACGCCCTGCGAGGCGCGACGCCGGGGAGCGGCGAGGCCCAGGGAAGCTGCGCCATCATCACGGCCAAGGTCTTCGATGTCAACGGGGAGCTGGTCGACGGCGCGGTGGTCACGATGACCACCAACCTCGGGCGGTTCCCGGGCGCGGCGCCGGGTCAGGAGTTCATCGCGGTCGGAGGCGTCACCAACCGCGGGATCCTGACCGAGGTCCTGTGCGCCAAGTCCGAGCGCGGCACGGCCATCGTCACGGCGGTCGTCCAGGACGCCGCGGCCAGAGTCCTCATCACCATCTTCTAGGGGGCCCCAGAATCATGAATGCCACAGCGAAGCGCCGAGCGAAGGGCAGGACGCGGTTGGCACGACCGGCCGGCTGGATTCTGGTGAGCTTGCTGTTGATGGGGGCGCTGGCCCAGGCCTGCTCGAAGCAGAGTGACCAGAAGGGCCCGACCTTCCCGACGACCACGTCCGGCCATTCCGACACGCCCGCGAGCACCCGGGTATCGGTCAACATCAATCCCAACACCATCGAGCCCGGCCAGCGGGCCGGGATCACGGTCCTGGTCCAGAACGCCGGCGGGTTCCCGCTCAAGGGCAAGACCGTTCAGCTCAGCACCACCGCCGGCCGCCTGGATTCGGTCTTCGGCACGACCGACGCCGCCGGCAAATTCGTCACGTTCCTCAAGATCGAGGCGTCCGACGTCACCGCCGGCGTGAGCGCGGCCATCATCACCGCCATCGTCGAGGGCGCGGTGGGGACGGCGACGGTGGCCTTCAGCGGGGCGCAGGATCTGTTCCTCTCGCCCGGCAGCGTGAGCCAGACGGTCCAGGGCGTCGGCGACGACCCCGGGACGTGCACGCTGGGCGGCTTCACCACGCAGTTCACGGTGTCGGGCGGCGTGCCGCCGTACACCTTCACGGTGGCCGGGCTCAAGGGGTCGCGCATCAGCGGCGGCGGCCTCTACAAGATCGATCCGTTCACGGCCGCTGGCGGCACCAAGCTGGGGGACGTGGTGACGGTGACCGACTCGCAGGGTCGCAGCAAGTCGGCGTCGGTCAGCCTGGAGTGCCTCAAGTCGACGCCGCCACCGCCTCCGCCGGCGGTCACCATCTCGCCGAGCTCGGTGGCGCGGACGTTCGTGGCCAACGCCGCCGGAATCTGCGCGGCGACCTTCACCGTGCAGTTCACGGCCTCCGGCGGCACCCCGCCGTACACGTTCTCGGCGGCGGGCCCCGGCACCGTCACTTCGGGGGGCTTCTACACGTTCAGCCGGTCGATGGTGACAGGCGAGAAGATCTCGGACACCGTCACCGTCAAGGACTCGCTGGGGAGCGCCAAGGACGCGACGATCTCGGTCGACTGCGTCAAGGCGCCGTAAGGGGCTGACCGTCCGCGGGAGACCGCGGGTCTGACCGACCGGCCCGGCTGCCCATCGGGTGGCCGGGCCTGAAGGCCCGTACCGCCCGGGGGAGCGTGACTCCCCCGGGCGGTTTGCTTTCAGGGACGCCTCGCGGCCCGGCCCAGGAGTTCCGTTGCGAGCGCGGCCTGCGGCCGCGGCATTCCGCCTGGGGAAGGCTCCAGAGAGGCCGTTGGGGCCCCCCGGCTGAGCTCAGAGCCCGTGAAAAAGTGCGCGGGGCACGGCCCTCGCGCTGATACCCGACCCCACGCCACTGGATGTTCCACTTCGAGCGCGGGCTTTGCCCGCGCAACCCCCGGGGGGAGGGATCGGAGGGGGGCGTAGCCCCCCTCCGAGTTCAACTCAGTCGGAGGGAGCGGCCTCGGTGCCGGGCGCCGGAGCGCCGGCGTCGGACATCTCGTGCAGAAGATCGAGGTAGCGGACGTTCCACCCGTCGGCGCGGAGCCGCGCCAGGCCGAACCGGACGAGCTCGGCGTTCAGCATGCGCCCGTTCGGCAGGAAGACGTAGGCGAGCCAGTTCCCCTCGGCGTCGTAGCGCTGGCGGTCGAACTCGAGATACACGATCAGGCCGCGCTCGAGCGGCGCCCACGGATCCTCGCCGGTCCACGTCCCGCCCGCCGGCTCGACGCCGGCCAGGCGGACCCGATGGTAGCCGCTCCGGACGCGCACCTCGAGAAGGTCCGGGGCGAGCCGTCGGGCGAATCGCACCGGGGTCCGCCCGCGCACGGGCGCGATCTCTTCGGGGAACAGCCGCGCGACCTCGTTCAGCGCGATCCCGACGATCCCACCGAGGCGGCGGAACCGGAACTCGCCCTCCTCGACCCAGAACCCCTCGACGCGCATCAGCTGCCCGCTCTGGAGCCGGAGGAAATGGGGACGGTCGGAGCTCTGATAGGGAAGCCGCGGCGCGGGGGCCGGCGGCACGGGCCCCGACGGCCGGGTTTCCAGTCCCTCGGCCCCTTCGGTGGCTCGGATGGACAGCCAGGCCTCGGGGGCGTCCGAGTTCGGCGCCATCCGCACCACGCCGAGGATCTCGGAGCGCGCCACGGTGAAGGACCCATTGGCCACCGCAACCCGCACCCGATCCCCTTCGGGCTTGAGGCTGGCGACCCGGAGGTTCCCCCCCCCGCGCATCGTGAGGTAGAGGTCTGGCTCGGGCGCGAGCGGGGCGCCGCCCGTCTGGGCCTGGAGAGCTGGCGCGGGCAGGTTGGCGTAGCGGTCCGGCTGGTCCGGGACGATCTTGAGAATCTCGAAGGTCGGGATGCGGATCCACCCGCCGTACTTCTGGAAGACGATGTGCCCGCCCTCCTCGCGGTAGCGTGTGACGACGATGGGCTCGCCCCCATCGAGGAGATAGATCAGGAAGGCCGGCGGCTGGGGCTCGTTCGGTGCGGTCTGTCCCGGGGCATCGCGGGTGAGCGGCGTCGCGCGCGGGGCCGGAGACGGAAGGAGCCGGGGGGTTCGGACGCGCTCGGCCGGCCCGAGCCGGCGTCTCGCCACGGCCTGGGAAAGCCCCGCCGCGGCCGCGCCGTCGGCAAGCCCGGCCGTGAGGAGCGCGAGCGCGAGCCCGGTCCGAAGCGCCCTCCCGCGCCTCGGTCGCGCGTTCATGGCGGTACTATAGCGGGGGAGCGAGCGGTCGTCCAAACAAATGGCGGCCGGCCCGCAAATTCCCGCCAGCATTGACAGCCTCGCGACCGGGCCCGTATAGTAAGCGAGATCCGGCGGCTCTGACCTGGCCGGGAGCGCACGTGCCGACCGCCGACGAGATCCGCCACCAGGAAGCGCGCCTCCGCCGGGAGCCCAGCTCCCAGGCGTATGCCGCGCTCGCGGAGGCGTACCGGCGGGCCGGCCGGGTCGATGAAGCGATCGCGGTCTCCCGCCAGGGTCTCGAGCGGCACCCGGCGTACTCGACCGCCCGCTTCATCCTGGCCAAGGCGCTGCTGGACCGCGAGGAGGTGGCCGAGGCGCGGGCCGAGGCCGAGCGCTTCCTCAAGAGCGAGCCGGACCACGAGCCGGCCCTTCGACTGGCGGCGGAATGCGCGTTGCGGCTGGCGGACCCGGCGGGGACGCTGGCCCATCTTCGCCGCCTCGCCGTGCTCGACCCCGACGACCGCGCGCTCCAGGGGCAGCTCCGAGCCCTGGAGGTGGCGCTGGGTCGGGTGCGCCCGGGTCAGGAGGCCGGCGGCCTCTGGCCGCTCCTCGCGGACGATACGTTCGCCACGGTGACGTTCGGCGATCTGTGTCTCGGCCAGGGTCTCCTGGACGAGGCCACGGCCGTCTTCAGTCGCATCGTGCTCCGGGCTCCCGGTCACGCGATTGCCCGCGAGCGCCTGGCCGAGCTCGGTCGGCCGAGAGGTCAGGCGCGGCGGCTCAGGGGATAGAGGCGTCAGGGAATGCAGGTATCGACGGCAGAGTTCCGCAGGGGTCTCAAGATCGAGCTCGACGGCAACCCGTACACCATCGTCGACTTTCAGCACGTCAAGCCGGGCAAGGGGGGGGCCTTCGTTCGCACCAAGCTCAAGCACCTCCGGCTCGGCACCGTCGTGGACCGGACGTTCCGCTCAGGTGAGAAGTTCGAGCTGGTGGACTTCGAGCAGAAGCCGATGCAGTTCCTCTACCGGGACGACGGCTTCCACTTCATGAGCCTGGAGACGTACGAGCAGGTGTCTCTCTCCGAGGAGGAGGTCGGGGAAGCCGCCGACTACCTCAAGGAAAACATGGAAGTGGAGCTACTCTACATCAACGGATCCCCGGCCGGCGTGGACCTCCCGACCTTCGCCGAGCTTCGGGTCACGAAGACCGACCCCGGCCTGCGCGGAGACACCGCCTCGGGAGGCTCGAAGCCCGCCACCCTCGAGACGGGCGCGGTCGTGTCGGTCCCCCTCTTCATCAACGAGGGGGACATCCTCAAGGTCGATACGCGGACGGGCGCCTACATCGAGCGGGCAGGATAGCGCGGTGCCGCCCACCGGGGTGGTCCGGCTCGAGTCGCCGCCCGGCGCCGAGGGGAATCACCGATGAACATCAAGGAGATTCGGGCCCTCCTCGAGCTGTTCCGCGAATACGGGCTGACCGAGGTCGAGGTCGAGCGGGGCGGCGACCGGATCCGCCTGCGCCGGGAGGCGGTCGCCGTGCCCGCGGTGGCGGCGCCCGGGCCGCCCCCGGCGGCGCCGGCCCAGACCGCCGCCCCGGCCCCGGAGCCGCTTCGCGAGGACCGGCGCCAGCACCTCGTCACCGTCGAGGCCCCGATGGTCGGCACCTTCTATCGGGCCCCGTCGCCGGATGCGGAGCCCTATGTCCGTGAGGGGGACGTCATCAAGGAAGCCCAGGTGCTCTGCATCATCGAGGCGATGAAGCTGATGAACGAGATCGAGTCCAAGGTCTCGGGGCGCATCATCCGGGTGCTCGCCGAGAATGGTCAGCCGGTGGAATACGGGCAGCCCCTCTTTCTCATCGAGCCCTGAGTCCACCCATGCTGAGCCGGAGTTGACGTGTTCGGCAAGATCCTGATCGCCAACCGGGGCGAGATCGCGCTCCGCATCCTCCGGACCTGCCGGGAGATGGGGATCCGCACGGTGGTCGCCCACTCGAAGGCCGATGCCAACTCCCTGCCCGTCCTCCTCGCCGACGAGAGCGTGTGCATCGGGCCCGAGGACAGCGCCCAGAGTTACCTGAACATCCCGAGCCTCATCTCGGCCGCCGAGGTGACCGACGCCGAGGCGATCCACCCCGGCTACGGCTTCCTGGCCGAGAATGCCACGTTCGCCGAGATCTGCCGGGCCTGCTCGATCCGCTTCATCGGACCGAGCCCGGACGCGATCCGGCTGCTCGGGGACAAGGTCCGCGCCCGCGACCTGGCGCGGAAGGCCGAGGTGCCGCTGCTCCCGGGCAGCGAGGGAGCCCTCCGCGACGAGACCGAGGCTCGCGCGTGGGCGGACGAGATCGGGTACCCGATCGTGCTCAAGGCGGCCATGGGCGGCGGCGGGCGCGGGATGCGGGTCGTCCGCGGTCCGGAGAGCCTGACGGCCGCGGTCCAGACGTGTCAGACGGAGGCGGCCGCCGCCTTCGGATCGTCCGAGATCTACATCGAGCGGTACGTCGAGAGCGCCCGGCACGTCGAGGTGCAGGTCCTGGCCGACGGCAGCGGGGACCTGATCCACCTCGGGGAGCGCGAATGCTCCATCCAGCGGCGCCACCAGAAGCTCCTCGAGGAGACCCCGTCGCCGGCGGTGACCGCGGCCCTTCGCCGGGAGCTGACCGCCGCCGCCCTGCGACTCTGCCGGGCCGCCGGCTACGAGAGCGCGGGGACCGTGGAGTTCATCCTCGACGGGAAGGGCCGCTTCTACTTCCTCGAGGTGAACACGCGGATCCAGGTGGAGCATCCGGTCACCGAGATGGTGACCGGCATCGATCTCGTCCGCGAGCAGATCCGGATCGCGGCCGGCGAGCCGCTGGGCCTGACGCAGGACGCCGTGCCTTCCGAGGGCCACGCGATCGAGTGCCGCATCACCGCGGAAGACCCGGTGACCTTCGTCCCCAATCCCGGCCGCATCACCACCTACCTGCCGCCCGGGGGCTTCGGGGTGCGGGTGGACAGCCACTGCTTCGGCGGCTACACGGTGCCGCCCCACTACGACTCGCTGGTGGCCAAGGTCATCACCCACGGGGCGGATCGCCCGGCGGCGATCGCCCGAATGCGGCGCGCGCTGGCCGAGTTCCTCCTCGAAGGGATCAAGACCACGATCCCGTTCCACACGCGCCTGCTCACCGATCCCCGGTTCGTCGAAGGGGCGTACTCGACGGCGTTCATCGAGACCCAGCTCTGATACCCTCCGGGCATGGCTGCGCCCCCGACGTCCCGGCCGCCCCTCGACCTCTACGTGATCCTGGATCCGGCGGCCTCGGGAGACGCCGACCTCGCCACCCTCGCCGACCAGGTCCTGGCGGCCGGCGGGCGCTGGATCCAGCTCCGGGCCAAAGAGGCGACGACGCGCGAGCTCGCCGGGCTGGCCCGGCGCGTCGGCGAGCGGGTGCGGGCGGCCGGCGGCGTGTTCCTCGTGAACGATCGGTTGGACGTCGCGCTGGCCATCGGAGCGGACGGCGTCCATCTGGGCCAGGACGACCTGGCGGTGCAGGACGCCCGGCGTCTGGCTCCGGGCCTGGTCGTGGGCGCCTCCACGCACAGCCTGGATCAAGCCCGCCGCGCTCAAGCCGAGGGCGCCGACTACGTCGCCCTGGGCTCGATCTTCCCGACCGGATCCAAGCCGAGCTTCCAGCTGGTCGGGCTCGAGATGCTCCGGCTCTGCCGTCCCCACGTCACGGTGCCGCTGGTCGCCATCGGGGGCATCACCCCGGAGCGCGTGCCGGCGGTGCTCGCCGCCGGCGCCGACGGGGTGGCGGTCATCTCCGCGATCGGCATGGCGCCCGACCCGGGCGGGGCCACCCGGGCGTTTCTGGCGGCCTTCCGCCAGGCCCGACCGGCTCGTCACCTTGACAGCTCTTGGCGCGGCGCCCCATAATACTCACCACTCGCGTCCATGCCGCCATGCTCTCGCCCTGGGAGGTGAGGGTGTCGCCGGCCCGAAAGGGTCGACTTGGTTCCCGGGTTCACTCACGCCAGAAAAGGAGGATGCCTATGCGCTTCCGCCTGACCCGCCTCGTGATTCTCCTCGCGGTGCTCGCGCTCGCGGTTCCGCTGACCGCGGAGGCTCAGGGCAAGGGGACGATCAAGATCGCCACCCAGAGCCCGCTGTCCGGCGAGCTGGCGGCGCTGGGTGAGGGCATCAAGCTCGGCACCCAGCTGGCCGTCGAGAAGTTCAAGGCCGCCGTCGAGAAGGCCGGCTTCAAGGTCGAGCTGGTGCCCTTCGACGATCAGGCCAAGCCCGACGTGGGTGTCGCCAACGCGAAGAACATCATCAACGACAAGGACATCCTGGCGGTCATCGGCCACCTCAACTCGGGAGTCGCCATCCCGTCGTCGGAGGTCTACAAGGAAGTCAACCTCGTGATGATCTCGCCCGCCAACACGAACCCGCTCATCACCGACCGCGGCCTGCCCAACGTGAACCGGGTCTGCGGCCGCGACGACGTGCAGGGAGAGGTGGGGGCGCGGTTCGCCAAGGACGAGCTGAAGGTCAAGAGCGTGTACATCGTCCACAACAAGAACCAGTACGGGCAGGGGATCGCCGAGTATTTCCAGGACACCTCGAAGAAGCTCGGTGTCCAGGTCCTCGGCTTCGAGGGCACGGAAGAGCGCGCCAACTTCGACCCGATCCTGACCCCGATCAAGGCCAAGAACCCGGACGTGATCTATTTCGGAGGGGAGTACCCGCAGGCCGCGCCGATGTTCCGCCAGGCCCGGGAAAAGGGCATCAAGGCCAAGTTCATGGGGCCGGACGGGCTGGACTCGTCGGAGCTTGTGAAGCTCGGCGGTGACGCGGTGGCGGGGATGCACTTCACCACGGTCGCGGGAGGCGTGAAGGAATACCCCAAGGCCAAGGAGTTCGCCGACGAGTACAAGAAGAAGTTCGGGAAGGACCCGGAGCCGTTCGCGGCCCAGGCCTATGACGCCACCGCCGTCGCCCTGAAGGGCCTGGAGGCCGCCATCAAGGAGGCCGGAGGGAAGGTGCCGACCCGCGAGGCCGTGTCGAAGGCCACGCGGAAGGTCAAGTACAGCGGCATCACCGGCAGCATCGAGTTCGACGACAAGGGAGATCCGAAGAAGGCCACCTACCTGATCTACCAGGTCGGCAAGGACTGGAAGGACAACAAGCTGGTCAAGCGCCTGGAGATCGCCGCCCCCGCGGCCAAGAAGCAGTAGCCGGACGCGCCTGGAACGCCGCCGGGGAGGGGCCGGCTCGGCCTCTCCCCGGTTTCGGGGGGGACGTAGTCCCCTGCGAGGCGTATGGACTGGCCGCTCGTCCTCGGCATCCTGCCCCAGGTCGTCATGGACGGCCTGGTCCTCGGCTTCATGTACGCCCTGATCGCCCTCGGCTACACCATGGTCTACGGGGTCCTCGAGCTGATCAACTTCGCCCACAGCGAGATCTTCATGGTGGGCGCCTTCGTCGGCGTGGAGATCCTGCTCGTGCTCCGGGCCGGCGGCTTGCTCGATCCCCTCAACCCCTTCCTGGTCCTGCTTCTGATCGTGCTGACGGGAATGCTGGTCTCCGGGCTCCTGGCGGTGGCGATCGAGCGCGTGGCCTACCGCCCGCTTCGGAGCGCGCCGCGCCTCATCCCGCTCATCTCCGCGATCGGGGTGTCGTTCTTTCTCCAGGACGCGGTGCGGCTGGTCGAGAGCCTGTGGCGGAACGCCTTTTACCTCACCTATCCGTCCTTCCCGGTCTTCAACAAGCGCATCGAGCTCGGCGAGACCGTGGACTTCTCGGTCAAGTCGCTCCTCGTCATCGCCGCGTCGCTGATGGTGCTGGTCGCGCTCCAGTTCCTGGTCAACCGCACCAGGCTCGGCAAGGCGATCCGGGCCGTCGCCGAGGATCAGCCGACCGCGAGCCTCATGGGCATCAACGTGAACCGGATCATCTCGGTGACCTTCCTGATCGGGGGGGCCATGGGTGGGGCGGCCGGGGTGCTCTTCGGGGTCCAATACAACACCGTCAACCCGTTCACCGGCTTCATCCCCGGCATCAAGGCCTTCACCGCCGCGGTCCTGGGCGGCATCGGCAACATTCCGGGAGCGATGGTGGGGGGCCTCGTGCTGGGGCTGCTCGAGGCCTTCGCCGCGTCCTACCTTTCGTTGTTCACCGGCGGCGCGTTCGGCGCGGAGTACAAGGACATCTTCGCGTTCTCGATCCTGATTCTGATCCTGATCTTCCGGCCCCGAGGATTGCTGGGCGAGGTGGTCCGTGAGCGGGCGTAGGCCGGCCAGGACGGGGGGATGAGCTTCACGTTTCGGCTGCGGCGCAGCGCCCTGGCCGTCAACGTGCTGGTGCTCGCCCTCATCGCCGGGTCGGCGTTCCTGGTCTACGCCGTCCCCCGCTCGATCCTGGCCTTCATGGCCTTCCAGGCCTCGCTCCTCGTCGTCTACTACGCGCCGCTCGCCCACCGGGTCAAGATGGGCTACGCCGTGCTCGCGCTCGGCGTGCTCATGCCCGTGCTCGGCACCATCAACGGCTACTACATGGAGATCGCCATCCAGGTCGGCATCTTCGTGGCGCTGGCCCTCGGGCTCAACATCGTGGTGGGCCTGGCCGGACTGCTCGATCTCGGCTACGTGGCCTTCTATGCCGTCGGGGCGTACCTGTGGGCCATCTTCGGCTCGCCCCAGGCCGGGAAGTTCATCAGCGCCGCCCTGGTGAGCTTCCCGCTCGCCCCCGGCTGGTTCTTCGTGTTCCTGATCCTGGGGGTGGCGGTGGCCGGGGTGACCGGCGTGCTCCTGGGCCTCCCGGTGCTCCGGCTGCGCGGCGACTATCTGGCCATCGTGACCCTGGGGTTCGGCGAGGTCATCCGGGTCCTGGCCAACAACCTCGACAAGCCCTGGAACATCACCAACGGGCCGAAGGGCATCACGCCGATCCAGCGGCCCCCCCTCTTCTTCGACCCTCTGCTGCGGGTGGCCGGGATCGAGGTGTCTCCCTTCACGCTCTACCCGCTGTATTTCTACTTCCTCGTCCTGGCGGTGGTCGTGGTCGTCATCCTGGTGAACCAGCGGCTCGAGCACTCCCACGTCGGACGGGCGTGGGAGGCGATCCGGGAGGACGAGGTGGCGGCCCAGGCGATGGGAGTGCCGCTCGTCCGCATGAAGCTCCTCGCCTTCGCGGCGGGGGCCTCGTTCGCGGGGATCATGGGCGTCATCTTCAGCGCCAAGCAGCTCTTCATCAACCCCGAGTCCTTCACCTTTCTCGAGTCGATCGGGGTGCTGGCCATGGTCATCCTGGGCGGGATGGGCTCGATCCCGGGGGCGATCATCGGAGCCAGCGTGGTCACCATCCTGAACCTCCAGGTCCTCAAGGGCATCTCGCTCTGGCTGAACGAGCTGCGGAACTCCGGGCTGGAGTTCCTGGGCTTCAACCTGGCCAACCTGCCGTCGCAGTTCGAGCCGGCCAAGTACGAGCGCATGGTCTTCGGGATCATCCTCGTGCTCATGATGATCTATCGCCCGGAAGGGATCATTCCCGCCCGGCGGCGGCGGCTGGAGACGTATCACCGGGGCGAGGAGCCCCCGCCGTGAGGCGGCCCGGGCCGGGGCCCGTCGCATCTCTGCGTCCTCGGCGCTCGGCGCGCCTCAACGTATGCGGCATACGTCTCGGCGCGCCTCGCGCCTGCGTCCTTGATCTGCTCGGGCCGCGGCCCGGTTCCATCGCCCGGAGCCGACCACGCCGCTGCTCCGAAGGTAACGCCGTGAGGCGGCCCGGTTCCATCGCCGGACCCGATCACGCCGCTATACCGAAGGGACCGCCGTGAGCGCGGTCCTGCTGGAGGCCCGGCAAGTCACGAAACGCTTCGGCGGCCTGGTGGCCGTCAACACGGTGGACTTCACCCTCGAAGAGGGCGTCATCGCCAGCATCATCGGCCCGAACGGGGCGGGGAAGACCACGCTCTTCAACGTGTTCACCGGGATCTACGCCCCCGAGGACGGAGACGTCGCGATCCGCGGCCAGTCCATCGTCGGCCTCCGCCCGGACCAGATCACGGCCCTCGGCGTCTGCCGGACCTTCCAGAACATCCGGCTCTTCAAGAACATGACCGTCCTGGAAAATACGCTGGTCGGAATGCACGCCCGACTGCCGCTCCGGTTCTGGGACGTCCTGGCGCGCACCCCGGCGTTCGGCCGGGAAGAAGGCCAGGCCGTGCGGCGCGCCCTGGAACTGCTGGGCGTGGTGGGCCTCCGGGGCCAGGAGGACGCGCTGGCGCGGAACCTGCCGTACGGGGATCAGCGCCGGCTGGAGATCGCCCGCGCGCTGGCCGCCTCACCCGCGATCCTGTTGCTGGACGAGCCGACGGCCGGCATGACCCAGGGCGAGGCGCAGAGCCTCATGGCCTTCCTGCGCCGGCTCATCCGCGAGTTCGGTCTGACGATCCTCCTGATCGAGCACAACATGCGGGTCGTGATGGGCGTCTCCGACCGCGTGACCGTGCTCGACTACGGCGAGAAGATCGCCGAGGGGCAGCCGGCCGAGGTCCAGCGGAATCCCCGGGTGATCGAGGCGTATCTCGGGCGGGGCCGCGCGGCCGGCCACGTCGCTCCTTGAGGGTCACGTGCTCCAGGTCAGCGACCTCCACGTATACTACGGCGAGATCCACGCCCTGAAGGGCGTGTCGCTGGGGGTCGCCACGGGCGAGATCGTCGCCCTCCTCGGGCCCAACGGGGCCGGCAAGACGACCACGCTCAAGACGGTCTCCGGCCTCCTGGCGCCTCGGACCGGCGCCGTCCTGCTGGAGGGGGGGAGCCTGGTCGGCGTCCCCCCGCACTCGATCGTCCGGCGGGGGATCGCCCACGTGCCCGAAGGCCGCAAGATCTTCAACCGGCTCACCGTGGCGGACAACCTGGAGATGGGCGCCTACATCCGGTCGGACGGGGCGATCCGCGAGGACATGGAGCGGGTGTTCGTGCTCTTTCCGCGCCTCCGGGAGCGCCGCACGCAGGTCGCGGGCACGCTGTCGGGCGGAGAACAGCAGATGCTGGCCATCGGGCGGGCGCTGATGGGGCGCCCCCGGCTCCTGCTCCTCGATGAGCCGTCCATGGGTCTCGCCCCGGTGCTCGTGGAGCAGATCTTCGAGACCATCCAGGACATCAACCGGCAGGGGACGACGATCCTCCTGGTCGAGCAGAACGCCGCCATGGCCCTCACCATCGCCCGGCGCGGGTACGTGCTGGAGACCGGGGCCATCGTCCTCGAAGGGGCCGCCCGCGACCTGAGCGAGAACGTCGAGATCCGGCGGGCGTACCTGGGCGAAGGCGCCTGAGTTGGATCGGAGGGGGTGTCGGAACACCCCCTCCGAGACCTCCCCCGAGAATCGGTGCGGCGGCAAAGCCGCCGCTCGGAACATCCGGCGCCGGGGTGACATCCCGAGCCAACCTGGTCGGGTCACGGGCCGCTGTGCTAGACTGCCGTCGGACCACGGGCCGGCACGCCGAGCCTCTCGCGCTCCCCGAGGGAGGACCATGAAGAGTCCCGTCTTCGACTACCTCGTGCGCTACGGCTACAAGAAGGTGGTCCTCTGCCAGAACAACGACGTGGGGCTCCGCGCGGTGATCGCCATCCACTCCACCGACCTCGGTCCCGCGACCGGCGGCCTTCGCATGTGGACGTACGACTCCGAGGAAGACGCCATCATGGACGCCCTTCGGCTCGCCCGCGGCATGACCTACAAGTACGCCGCGGCCGACCTGAACCTGGGCGGCGGGAAGGCCGTCATCATCGGGGATCCCCGGACGCAGAAGACCGAGGGGCTCTTGCGGGCCGTGGGGCGCTTCATCCAGAGCCTCCATGGCGAGTACCAGACGGGCGAGGACGTCGGCATCACGCTGGACGACCTCGAGGTGATCCACGGCGAGTGCGATTACGTGGTCACCCTCCCGGAGCACGCCGGGGGCGCCGGCCCCATCGGTCCGGCCACCGCCGTCGGCGTCCTCCAGGCGATGCAGGCGTGCTGCGAGGAGGCCTTCGGCCGCGCCTCCCTCAAAGGCCGGCGGGTGGCGCTCCAGGGCCTCGGCGCGGTCGGCTGGCCGGCCCTCGAGCTCCTGGTCAAGGAAGACGCCAAGGTGGTGGTGGCCGACATCGACCGCGCGAAGGTCGACCGGGCCCGGCGGCAGCTCGGCGTCAAGGCGGTGGCGGCCGAGGCGATCACCGCTCAGCCGTGCGACGTCTTCGCCCCGTTCGCGCTGGGCGCCGTCCTCAACGACCGGACGGTGCCGCACCTCCGCTGCAAGATCGTCTGCGGCAGCGCCAACAACCAGTTGGCCGAAGAGCGACACGGGGACATCCTGGACAAGCGGGGGATCCTGTACGCTCCCGACTACATCGCCAATGCGGGGGGAACAATCTTCGATACCGACCGGTTACTCAAGGGAGGCTTCAATCGGGAGCGAGCGATGCGGAACGTCCTCCGCATCGGCGACCGGATGCGGGAGGTGATCGCCCTCGCCAAGCGGGAGCGCATCCCGACGTACCGGGCGGCAGACCGCCTGGCCGAGCAGCGGCTGCAGATGGCGCGCTCCCTCCGGCTGATCTGATTTCGCGGCCACCGGTCGGGCTCACGCGGGTGGGCGCGGGGCCATCCGGCCGGCGCGAGCGGCCGGGCGGGGGTCACCTTGACACTGCGAGGAGGGGCATAGTACGGTACCAGGCACTCTGTTTCTAGGCCGTTTCCGCGCGCTTCGAGGTCGTGCGCGCGCTTCGCTCGAGAGGGGGGTGATTCTACCCCGAAGGAACCCCCCGGTCTGCTCGACCGGGGGTTCGAACCCATCCTGAATTCGCCGAGGAGGAGAGGAACCATGCGAGGCTGGAAGTGGCTCGGAATCGCCTGTCTGGCCCTGGTGGTGCTGGCGCTGGCCGGTCCGTCGGATGCGCAGCAGTGCCCGAAGGGCAAGCTCCGCATCTACACGTCCTGGCCGATGCAGGGCGCGATGATCCCCGAGGGCACGGGGATGAAGAACGGCGTGGACATGGCCGTCGCCGAGGCCGGCGGTGTCGTGGCCGGCTACTGCCTCGAGGTAGTGAACCTGGACGACGCCTCCCCGCTGACCGGCAAGTGGGACGGCGCGGTCGAGGCCGAGAACGCGAACAAGGCCGTCGCCGATCCGCTGGCGATCGTGTACATCGGGACCTACAACTCGGGGGCGGCCAAGGTCTCCATCCCCATCAACAACCGGGCGCACATGGCCCAGATCACGCCCGCAAACACCTACCCCGGTCTCACGAAGAAGCGTGGGGCGGCCCCGGGGGAGCCCGAGATCTACCGCCCGATGGGGTTCGTCAACTACTTCCGGGTGCCGCCGGCCGACGACATCCAGGGCGCCGTCGGCGCCAAGTGGGCGAAGAAGCTCGGCCACAAGAAAGTGTTCATCCTCCACGACCAGGAGCTCTACGGCAAGGGGATCGCCGACGTCTTCGACGCGACGGCGAAGCGGATCGGGCTGCAGGTGATGGGGAACGAAGGCATCGACTACAAGCAGCCCGACCAGAAGCCGGTCCTCACCAAAGTCCGCGCCACCGGAGCCGACTTGGTCTACATGGGCGGTGTCGTGGACACGGGTGGGCCCATCGTCCTGCGCCAGATGAAGGACGTCGGCCTCGTCGCGCCCCGCACGAAGTTCATCGGCCCCGACGGCTTCTACGAGGACGAGGTGCTGAAGGGCGCCACCTGCGATGCCGTCATGGCCGTCGAGATGCGGATGACCTTCGCCAGCCTGCCCTTCGAGAACATGAAGGGGCTCGGGGCCACGACCTACCAGACCTACAAGCAGAAGTACGGCAAGGAGCCGACGAGCTACGCGCTCTACTCGGTCGAGGCCGCGCGGATCGCCATCGACGGGATCAAGCGGGCGGCCCCCGACATCGAGAAGGCCCGGGAGCTGAAGGACAAGCGCGAGGCGGTTCGCAAAGCCATCGCCGCCACCAAGAACTTCGACGGCCTCAACGGCAAGTGGGGCTTCGACGAGAACGGCGACACGACCCTGGAGACGATGTCCGGCTTCAAGGTGGTGAAGGACAACAACCCCATCGGCTGCAAGTTCCAGTTCGAGTCCGTCCTCGACTGACCCAGACCCGGGAGGGCCGGCTCCGACCGGCCCTCCCGGCTGCTGTTTCGGCACGGGCACAGACGCCCTCACGCGCACGGTGGAACGCGCGCCCCTTTCCGAAGCGCTCCGAGCGCCGGCGTTGCCGGCGCCACGCGGGGGAGGGTCTCGGAGGGGGGCAAAGCCCCCCTCCGACTGAATGGACTGGTACGAGGTCCTCGTCCAGCAGACGATCAACGGCCTGACCCGGGGCTCCGTCTTCGCCCTGGTCGCCCTCGGCTACACGATGGTCTACGGGATCATCGAGCTGATCAACTTCGCCCACGGCGACGTCTTCATGCTCGGCCTCTTCGTCTCGCTCACCTATTTCACCCTGCTCGGCATGGCCAAGACGCTGCACGGCTGGGAGCTCCTGACCGTGCTGCCCCTCGTCTTCCTGGCCACCATGCTCACGACCGGCCTCGTCAACGTGACCGTCGACCGGCTCGCCTACCGCCCGCTCCGACACGCGTTCCGGCTGGCCCCGCTCATCACGGCGATCGGCGTGTCGTTCATGATCGAGAACCTGGCGCTCATCTGGCAGGGCCCGGCCCCCGTCCCCTACCCGGACATCTTCCCCTCGATCGACATCCTCCGGGAGTGGTTCGGCGTCGAGTCGCTCATCTTCCTCACCACCAAGGACCTCCTGGTGGTTGGCGCCACCATCCCCCTCATGATCGGCCTGCAGTACTTCATCACCCGGACCACGTGGGGAAAGGCCATGCGGGCGACCGCCCAGGACCGGGAGACCGCCCTCGCGATGGGGATCGACGTCGAGAAGACGATCCTGCTGACTTTCTTCGTCGGCGGCGCGCTGGCGGGGGCCGCGGGGTTGATCCAGGGCCTCTACTACAACATCGGGCAGTGGTACATCGGCTACCAGGCCGGGCTCCGGGCCTTCACCGCGGCGGTCCTGGGCGGGATCGGCAACATGCCCGGGGCGGCGCTGGGGGGCCTCCTGATCGGCTTCCTGTCGGCGTGGAGCGACCAGTACATCTCCGCCCGCTGGACGAACGCGATCGTCTTTTCGATCCTGATCCTGGTGCTGGTCTTCCGTCCGCACGGGCTGCTGGGCGAGCGCACGCCGGAAAAGCTGTGAGCCTTCTCGCGTCGGCGGCTCCATGAGCCTGACCGTCCGGCGGCGACGGCACCTGTCGGGGGGCCTCCTGATCGGCGCCCTGCTCGCCTATCCCTTCCTGGACCACGCGATACAGGCCCAGACGGTCTACGCCGTGACCGACGCGATGCTCTATGTCCTCCTCGCCCTCGGCCTCAACATCGTCGTCGGCTACGCGGGACTCCTCGACCTCGGCTACGCCGCCTTCTTTGCCATCGGCGCCTACACGATGGGGCTCCTGAACTCGCCGCTGCTCGGCTCGCCGCTCCACGGGCACGCCTGGAGCTTCTGGGTCGTCATCTGGATCTCGGCGGTCGTGTCCGCCGTCCTGGGCCTCATGATCGGCGCGCCGACCCTCCGGGTGCGGGGGGACTACCTGGCCATCATCACGCTCGCGTTCGGCGAGATCATCCCGGTCGCGATCCGAAACCTGGGCGACATCACGATCGAGTTCGGTGGCTGGCGAGCGGTCGAGCGTCTCAATCTGACGGGCGGGGAGAACGGCGTGAACCCCGTCGGCCGGCCCTACCTCCCGGGGGTGCCCTTCGACACCAGCGCGATCCCCTGGTACTTCCTGATCGTGGTCATCGGGGCGGGTTCCCTCTGGGCGATGAACCGGATGCGGGACTCGCGGCTCGGGCGGGCCTGGATGGCGATCCGCGAGGACGAGACCGCGGCCGACTGCACAGGCGTGAACCCGGTGAAGACGAAGCTCCTGGCCTTCAGTCTCGGGGCCTGGTTTTCGGGGTTCGCCGGATCGTTCTACGCCGCCAAGCTTCAGGCGATCACCCCGGGCGCCTTCGAGTTCCAGGTGTCGATCATCCTCCTCTGCATGGTCGTGCTCGGCGGCATGGGTAGCCTCAAGGGCGTGATCTTCGGGGGCATGGTGATCACGCTGTTCGACCGGCTTCTCCTCGCCCAGATGACCTTCGGGGTCCGGGCGGTCGGCCGGGCGATCGGGAGCGCGACCCTCGCCTCCGTCGACCTCACGCTCTGGCGCTGGTTCTTCTTCGGGCTCGGCCTGACGCTCGTCATGCTCTTCAAGCCGGAAGGGCTCGCCGGCCGGCGCCCGCGCCCGCCGGCCGTGGATGTGGACGAGCGGGAGGAGGCCCTGGCCCTCACCGCCGCGGCGCCCCCGCCGCGGGCCGAGAACATCCCGCCCTGGCTCCGCGAGCGCGCCGTTCCCGACGGCGGGCATGCCGGTCGGTCCCCGATCCTGGAAGCCCGGGGCGTCATCCGGAGCTTCGGGGGGCTGACCGCCGTGAACCAGGTGGAGCTGGTCATCCCCGAAGGCGCCATCATCGGCCTGATCGGGCCCAACGGGGCCGGCAAGACCACCTTCTTCAACGTATGCACCGGCCTCCTGACGCCGGACAGCGGTGACATTCTCCTGGCCGGCCGGAGCATCGTGGGGCTCCGGCCCAACGCCATCGTGGCCCGCGGGATCGCGCGGACGTTCCAGTCGATCCGGCTCTTCCAGAACATGACGGTGCTCGACAACATCCTGGTCGGCGAGCACTGCCGGCTGAGCGCCTCGGTGGCCGGCGCGGTGTTCCGGCCGCCGGCGGTCGTGGCCGAGGAGGCCCGAGCCCGGACGCGGGCCCGCGAGCTCCTGACGTTCGTCGGGCTGAGCGGGAAAGACGACGAGCTGGCCAAGAATCTCGCCTACGGCGACCAGCGGCGGCTGGAGATCGCCCGGGCGCTCGCCACCGAGCCCCGCCTGCTCCTCCTGGATGAGCCCACCGCCGGGATGAACCCGCGCGAGACCGAGACGCTGACGGAGTTCATCGGCCTCCTGCGCCGCGAGCTGGGGCTGTCGGTCCTGCTGATCGAGCACCACATGGAAGTGGTCATGGGCATCTCCGACCGGATCACCGTGCTGGACTACGGGACGCGGATCGCGGAGGGGACGCCGGCCGAGGTCCAGCGGGACCCCAAGGTCATCGAGGCCTACCTGGGGAAGGGGTATGAGCAGGAGCTGGTCTCGGCCTGACGGGATGCCCGGTGATGCTTGAGGTCCAGGACGTCCACACGTATTACGGGAACATTCGGGCCCTCAAGGGGGTCTCGCTGACGGTCAACCGCGGGGAGATCGTCAGCCTGATCGGCTCGAACGGAGCCGGGAAGACCACCACCCTGAAGACCATCATCGGGACCGTCCACCCACTCAAGGGCGCGATCAGCTTCAACGGCCAGCGGATCGATCGCCTCCCCACCGACCGCATCGTGCGGCTCGGCATCGCCCAGGCCCCCGAGGGGCGCCGGATCTTCCCGCGCATGACGGTCATGGAGAACCTCGAGCTCGGGGCCTTCGCCCGGACGGATCGCGAAAACGTCCCCCAGGATCTCGAGCGCGTCTTCACGCTGTTCCCGCGGCTCCATGAGCGCCTCTCGCAGAAGGGCGGCACCCTGTCGGGCGGCGAGCAGCAGATGCTGGCGATCGGGCGCGCGCTGATGGCGCGGCCCACGGTGCTCCTGCTCGACGAGCCGTCGATGGGGCTCTCGCCCATCCTGGTGGAGACCATCTTCCGGATCATCCAGGACATCAACCAGCAGGGGACGACGATCCTGCTCGTCGAGCAGAACGCGCGGATGGCGCTCCGGGTCGCCCACCGGGGCTATGTGATCCAGACCGGGCGCATCGTCCTCAACGATACGGGGGCGAACCTCCTCAAGTCCGACATCGTCCGGAAGACCTACCTCGGCGAGAAGTAGGCGCGGCGGTGGCGAGCCAGGCTGTCCACTACGAGGGCTTTCGGGTCGGTGACCGCCACCGGACACTGGGGCGGACGGTGGGGGAGTACGAGATCCTGAGCTTCGTGACCCTCGCCGGCTTCACCGAGCCCCTGTTCATGGACCTCGAGTACATCCAGCGCGAGAGCGTCTTCAAGACCCGGGTGGCGCCCGGCGTGCTGACGTTCGCGCTGGCCGAGGGGCTCGCCCTCCAGACCGGCATGTTCCACGGCACCGGGCTGGCCCTGATGAGCTACGACGTGCGGGTGGTGGGCCCGGTCCTGGCCGGCGACACCATCCACCTCGAGATCGAGGTGGTGGACAAGCGCGAGACCAAGAAGCCGGATCGCGGGATCGTCACCTTCCGCCATCAGGTGGTGAACCAGCGCGGGGAGACCGTCATGGACGCCACGGTCACCCGCATGATCAAGCGCGCGCCCGCCTGACGCGTGGGGGAGCACTCCCATCCGGTCCCCGTGCTTGTCCTGACGCGTGCCGACCTCGAGGCCCTGCTCGAGGTCGAGGGAGTCATCGCGGCGGTCGAGGAGGCCTTCCGCCAGCACGCCCGGAAGGCGATCCGCCTGCTGCCGCGGCAGGGGCTCGGGCTCGAGGGGCGCGACGTGCTGCTCCTGATGCCCTGCGCGCTCCCCGCCCTGGCCGCCCTGGGGACGAAGACGGTGACGGTGTGCTTCGAGAACCCCCGCCGCGGGCTCCCGACGGTCCTGGCCTCGTACCTCCTCCACGACCCCGCGACCGGCGAGCCGCTGGCGTTCATGGAGGCCGGTTACCTCACCGGAATGCGGACGGGGGCCGCCTCGGCTGCGGCGGCCAAGCGCCTGGCCCGCCCCGACAGCCGGGTGGTGGCCTGCTTCGGGGCCGGCACGCAGGCGGCCTTCCAGCTCCGCTGTCTCAAGGCGGTGCTGCCCATCGAGCGGGTCGAGGTGGTCAGCCGGAGCGATGCCACGGTCCGCGCGTTCGCGGAGCGCATGGGCCCGGCGCTGGGGGTGCCCGTGGGCCCGGCGGCCACGCGGGCGGCGGCGCTCGCGGTGGCGGACGTGGTGGTCACGGCGACCACCTCCCCGATGCCGGTCTTCGACGGCCGCGACCTCCGGCCCGGCACCCACGTGGATGCCGTCGGCGCGTTCCAGCCGACGACGCGCGAGCTCGACACCGAAGCCATCCGGCGCGCCCGCGTGTTCGTCGACACCTACGAGGGGGCCTGGCTGGAGGCGGGCGACGTCCTGCTGCCCATCCAGGAGGGCGCCATCACGCGGGCCCATGTCCTCGGCGAGCTGGCCGATCTCGTCACGGGCAGCCGCCCCGGACGGCTCGGACCCTCCGACATCACGTGCTTCAAGTCCGTCGGCTTCGCCGCCGAGGATGCCGCCACGGCCCGGCTGGCCTACGACCGGGCGCGGGCGGCCGGCCGGGGGCTGGCCGTGGAGCTCTACCGGTGAGGAAAACGAGCCGATGATTCGCACGGCCGACGTCGTGATCGTCGGGGGCGGCGTGACGGGGTGCTCGATTGCCTTCCACCTCGCTGAGCAGGGTGTGGGGAGCATCGTCATCCTCGAGCGCCGCTTCCTGGCCTCGGGCGGGACCGGGCGGTCGGTGGGCATCATGCGGCAGCTCTACCCGACGCCCGAGACCTCGCGCATGGTCCTCCACTCCCTGCGGGTCTTCCAGAACTTCCGGGAGGTGACCGGCGGCGAGGCCGGCTACGTCCAGTGCGGCGCGATCATCGCCGTCGCCCCCGCTCAGCGCGACGCCCTGGCCAAGACCCTGATCGCCCAGCGCGAGCTCGGCATCCAGGCGCGCCTCCTCTCGCCCGACGACATCCGGGAGCTCGACCCCCGGATCGACCCGTTCGCCGTGGGCGCCGCGGTCTACGAGCCCGAGTCCGGCTACGGAGACCCGACCGGGGTCACGGCCGGGTTCGCCCAGGGCGCGCGCCGGCGGGGCGTGGTCATCGACCAGATGGCCGAGGTGACGGCCATCCGCACCGCGGGCGACCGGGTGTCCGGGGTGAGGACGGCGGCCGGCGACACGATCGAGGCGCCGGTGGTGGTCAATGCGGCCGGCCTGTGGTGCCAGCATGTGGCCGAGATGGCGGGCGTCACCCTTCCCATCGTCATCGGGCGACACCCGGTCTTCATCATCGAGCGCACCGCCGCCTTCGGGCGGCCTCACCCGGTCTACCTGGACCTGGCCAGCGGGACCTTCCTGCGCCCGGAGACCGGGGGACTCACGCTCACGGGGTTCCTCGACGCCGACGAACCGAACCACCCGATGGACCCCGAGGCGCTGGGCGCGGACGTGCCCTTCGACGAGGTGGCGGCGATCATGGAGCGGGCGAGCCGCTGCGTTCCCGCGCTCGGCGACGCCCGATACCAGCGCGGCTACGCGGGCGCCTTCGACATCTCGCCGGACTGGATGCCGATCCTCGACGAGACCCCGGTGCGCGGGTTCTACGTCGCGGTCGGGATGTCGGGTCACGGCTTCAAGCTCTCGCCCGCCATCGGGCGCCTGATGGCTGATTTGATCACGACGGGCCGATCGAGCCTGACCGACCTCGGCGCCTTCCGGCTCGACCGGTTCGCGGCGCGGCCTCACGAGGACGTGGGGGCATTCTCCCACTCGTACCTGCGCTGAGCTGAGTTTCGGAGGGGGTGTCGGAACACCCCCTCCGAGGCCTCCCCCAAGAATCGTGGCGGCGGCGAAGCCGCCGCTCGAAGTGGAACATCGGTTGGCGGGGTGGCCGGGTGTGAGCGCCGGAGCCGTAGCCCGTGCGTCACAGACTCTGAGGTGAAGGAGGATGGGAGATGGTCACGGCGTATCGGAACTACATCGGCGGCGAATGGGTCCCGGCCGCGTCGGGGCGGACCTTCGAGGATCTGAATCCGGCCAACCGGGAGGACGTCCTCGGCAGCTTCCCGCGCTCGGAGGCCACTGACGTCGACCGGGCGGCGGCGGCGGCCCGCGAGGCCTTCCGCACGTGGCGGCTCACCCCGGCCCCCCGCCGGGCGGAGATCGTCTTCCGAGCCGGCGAGATCCTGGTGCGCCGCAAGGAGGAGCTGGCCCGGCTGATGACCCGCGAGATGGGCAAGGTGCTCACCGAGGCGCGGGGCGACGTCCAGGAGGGCATCGATACCGCGTACTACATGGCCGGCGAGGGGCGGCGGCTGTTCGGGCACCACGCCCCCTGCGAGCTGCCCGCGAAGTTCGGCGTGGCGATGCGGGTGCCGGTGGGCGTGGTGGCGGCCGTCACCCCCTGGAACTTCCCGCTGGCGATCCCCACCTGGAAGCTTCTGCCGGCGCTGGTGTGCGGCAACACCGTCGTCTTCAAGCCGGCCGAGGACACCCCCCTGGTGGCCCATACGCTGCTCGAGATCCTGCTGGAGGCCGGGCTCCCCCGGGGGGTCGTGAACCTGGTTCACGGCCTGGGCGAGGAGGCCGGCGCGGCGCTCGTCCGCCATCCGGGCGTGAACCTCGTCTCGTTCACCGGCTCCACCGAGGTCGGTCGCGAGGTGGCCAAGGTCGCCGCCGAGACCTACAAGAAAGTCTCGCTCGAGATGGGCGGCAAGAACGCGATCCTCGTGATGGACGACGCCCCGCTCGACCTCGCCATCGACGGTGCCGTCTGGGGAGGCTTCGGCACCTCGGGCCAGCGCTGCACGGCCGCCAGCCGCGTGATCGTCCACGACGCGGTGCACCGCGCCTTCACCCGCGAGTTCGTCGAGCGCGCCCGAGCTCTCCGGCTCGGCTCCGGGCTCGACCCCCAGACGGACGTGGGTCCGGTCATCAACGAGGCTCAGCTGCGCCGCATCCACGAGTACACGGAGATCGGCCGCGGTGAGGGCGCCAAGGTGCTGGTGGGCGGCGAGATCGCGACCGAGGGGGAGCTCCGGAGAGGCTTTTTCTACCGGCCCACAATCTTCGACGACGTCGAGCCCAAGATGCGCGTCGCTCGCGAGGAGATCTTCGGGCCGAGTGTGGCGGTGATCCGGACCCGCAGCCTGGAAGAGGCCATCGAGATCTGCAACAACACGAACTACGGGCTGTCGTCGGCCATCTACACCCGCGACATCAACCGTGCCTTCCAGGCCATCCAGGACATCGCGGCCGGGGTGACCTACGTCAACGCCTCGACCATCGGGGCCGAGATCCAGTTCCCCTTCGGCGGCGTCCGGCAGACGGGAAACGGCCACCGGGAGGGGGGCTGGACCGTGCTCGACATCATGACGGAGTGGAAGACCGTCTACGTGGACTACTCGGGGAAGCTCCAGCGGGCTCAGATCGATGTCTGACGCGGCCGGAGCCCGGAGGTGGCTGGCGGGCCTCGGGCTGGTCCTGGCGGCCGGGGCGGGCGCCGCCGCCGATCAAGGCCTCGGCGATCTCCCCGAAATCCTCGACGTGCGCGCGCCGCGGCAGCTCCCGGTGGGCGTCCAGGGCGAGATCCGGCTGGTGTACCGGGCCCGCCAGGCCAACGTGGTGGCGGTGGTGCAGGCCACCGAGGACCTGGACGGCCCGGCTGCTCCCCGGTCCACCCGGCAGCGCGAGTTCGGCGTCGTCGCGCGGGCCTTCGGACGCGAGGAGGGCGAGCTGGTCGTGCCGGTCGCGTTCGCGACCCCCGGCTGGAAGCGGGTGGTGCTCACGCTCGTCACCGACGAGCGCGACGAGAGTGAGCCGGCGATCGTCGAAGTCGAGGCCACACCCTGAAGACCGCCCGCTGCGGTTGAAAAACCGCGGGCCCAGGGCGATAATAGCGCTCGTTGCGCGCGCCCGCCTCCCGATGCCGGCGTGCCATGGAGAAGTCGCGGGCACTCGCCCGGCAAGCGTGGTCGCAGAGGAGAATGGCATGGCGACGTATCCGGCGGATCTCCGCTACACGCGGGAGCACGAGTGGGCCAGGGCCGAGGGCACCCGGGCGCGGGTTGGGATCACTCACTATGCCCAGGATCAGCTCGGCGACGTGGTCTTCGTCGAGCTTCCCAAAGTCGGCGCCCGGGTGCGGCAGATGCAGAGCTTCGGGGTCGTGGAGTCGGTGAAGGCCGTCTCCGACCTCTTCGCACCGCTCTCTGGCGAGGTCGTCGAAGTCAATCAGGCGCTGGTCGAGCATCCCGAGCAGGTCAACCAGGATCCCTACGGCGCGGGCTGGATGCTCGTGATCACCATGTCCGATGCCAAGGAGCTGGATGCCCTCATGAGCGCGGGAGACTACGAGGCTTACCTCGAGACGGCCGGCGCCGGAGGGCACTGAGGTGCGGCACGGCGTCACCACGCCCGTGAAGCGTCTCGACCGGACCCGGGCCGCCCGCCAGCCCGACCTCCGCTGGTCGCCCGCCTCGCGGTCTCCGGGACCGGCCCCGGGCGCCGTGGCGCCGCCCGAGGCTCAGCGGCCGTAGCCCGCCGCGTGCATGCGGGCGTGACCTGGCGGCTGCTCGTCACGCCGCCGCTCGACGGCGCCGCCAACATGGCCACCGACGAGGCCGTGCTCCGGGCGCGGATCGCCGGCGAGGGGCCGCCGACCATCCGCTTCTTCGGCTGGACTCCGCCCACCGTGTCGCTGGGATACGGCCAGGTCCTGGACGGCCGGGTGGACACGGCGGCCTGCGCGCGCCTGGGCATCGGGCTGGTGCGGCGTCCGACGGGAGGCAGCGCGCTCCTGCACGAATCGCCCACCGGCGAAGTGACCTACAGCGTGGTGGCCCGGGCCGGAGACTTTGCGGGCGCCGACGATGTCCTTGAGACCTACCGCGTCATCGGGGTCGCGCTGGTGGCCGGGCTAGCCCGGCTCGGTGTCGCGGCCGAGCTCGTCCCGGTGACCCGGGCGGCGCGCGGCGCCGCCGCGCCCACGTTCTGCTTCGCCCGGAGCGGCTCGTTCGAGGTCGCGGTCGATGGCCAGAAGCTCGTGGGGAGTGCCCAGCGCCGCCAGGCCGGCGCCTTTCTCCAGCACGGCGCCATCCTCCTCGACGCCGACCCCGAGCGACTGCGAGCCGTCTTCCCCATGCTCCGGGAGCCGCTCGAGGGCGTCACCACGCTCGCCGCGGTCCTCGGTCGGCGCGTGACCTTCGACGCGGTGGTGCCGGCGCTGGCCGCCGGACTCGCCGAGGCGCTCGGCCGATCCCTCGCGCCGGCCGGTCTCTCACCGGCCGAGGCCGAGGTCGCCCGGTGGCTGGCCGCCGAGAAATACGGGAGCGACGCGTGGACGTTCCACGGGCAGGCTCCGGCGTCTCGGGCCGCGCCCGCGCCGGAGGGTTCGAGGTCGTGATTCGACACGCGATGGCGGGCGATGCCGCGCGGGTCCGAGAGGAGGAGTCGACCAGATGAAGCCCGAAGACGCGCGCGGCGCGCCGGAGGCCCCCGGCCGGGTGCGCCGCGATCCGATGACGATCACGGTCAGCACTCGCCCGGTCACCGAGGTGGACGGCGACGTGCTCGTGGTGGAGCGGTACGCGAAGGAGCCCCGGCTGACGCCGGACGCCCTCCGGGTGGACCGGGCGCTCGAGGGCCTCCTCAGCCGGGTCCTCGACGAGGAGCGGTTCGAGGGACGTCTGGGGGAGTCGACCGCCCTTCACGCCCACGGCCGGCTCCGGGTCAAGCGGGTCCTGGTGGTCGGGATCGGCCCGCGGGCGGAGTTGAAAGCCGAGACCCTGCGGCGGGCCGCCTCGGCCGCGGTCCGACGCGCCCGGGAGCTCGGCGCCCGCACCGTCGTCACGAGCCTGATGGGCGGGCGCCTCCCGGCCCGCGCCCGGGCCCAGGCCCTGGGCGAGGGGGCGCTGCTCGGGCTGTACTCCTTCGATCGCTACAAGGCGCGCAGGGGAGACGACCGCGCCATCGGGGCGCTCATCGTGGCGGTCGACGCGCGGGAGCGGGCCGCCGCCCAGGCGGGACTGCGGGTCGCCGGCCTCACCGCCGAGGCCACCAGCTTCGCGCGCGACCTGATCAACGAGCCCGCCAACAGCGTCACCGCCACCGCCCTCGCCGAGGCGGCCGAGGCGATCGCCAAGGCGGGCCGGCTGCGGGTCCGCGTGTACGACCGGGCGGCCTGCGAGCGACTCGGCATGGGGGCGTTCCTGGCCGTGAACAAGGGAAGCCAGGAGCCACCGCGGTTCATTCACCTCACCTACGCGCCGAAGGGGCGGGCCCGGCGGCGCATCGTCCTCATCGGGAAAGGCATCACCTTCGACTCGGGAGGGCTCGACCTCAAGACGGCCGAGGGGATGGCCTGGATGAAGGGCGACATGTCCGGCGCCGCGGCCGTGCTCGGAGTCATGAAGGTGCTCCCGCGGCTCGCCCCGCCCGTCGAGGTCCACGGGCTGATCGCCGCCACCGACAACATGCCGTCCGGCTCGGCCACCAAGCCCGGAGACATTCTCCGGGCCCTGGGCGGGAAGACCATCGAGGTCAACAACACCGACGCCGAGGGGCGACTCACGCTGGCCGACGCGCTCGGCTTCGCGATTCGCGAGATCAAGCCGGATGAGATCGTGGACATCGCGACGCTGACGGGAGCCTGCTCGATCGCGCTCGGCAGTCTCTGCGCCGGCGTCATGTCGAACACCCCGGGCCTGCAGGCCCGCATCCTCCAGGCCGCCGAGAAGGCCGGGGAGCGGGCGTGGCCGCTCCCGCTCATCGAGGAGTATCGGGAAGGGCTCAAGAGCGACGTGGCCGACCTCCGGAACACGGGTCCGCGCCCCGGCGGCGCCATCACGGCTGGCCTGTTCCTGAAAGAGTTCGTGGGTGACACGGCCTGGGTCCACCTCGACATCGCGGGGGCGGCCTTCACCGACAAGGACCTCCCGTATGCTCCGAAGGGCGGGGTCGGCTTCGGCGCCCGGTTGCTTCTCGCCTATCTCATGGCGGCCGGAGATGTGGGGAAGAAGTGAGCGGAGTGGACCTCCACGCCCACACGACCGCCTCCGACGGCACGTTCTCGCCTGCCGAGCTCGTGCGGGAGGCCGCGGGCCGGGGCCTGCGCATCCTGGCGGTGACCGACCACGACTCCACGGAGGGGATCGCGCCCGCCCTGGCCTGCGCCCGGGAGCACCCGCCGCTCGAGATCGTCCCCGGCATCGAGATCAATACCGACTCCCCCGCGGGCGAGGTGCACATCCTCGGCTACTTCATCGACTACGAGGCCGAGTGGCTGCGCGCCCTCCTCCGGGAGTTCCGCGAGGAGCGCGCCCAGCGCGTCCACCGTATCACCACCCGGCTCGGCGAGCTCGGCCTGCCCATCGACCCCGAGGAGGTGTTCGCCCTCGTCCGCGAAGGGTCGGCCGGCCGGCCCCACGTGGCCCAGGTCATGGTCCAGCGCGGCTACGTGGCGACCGTCAAGGAGGCCTTCGATCGTTATCTGCGCGCGGGCGGCCCCGCTTACGTCTCGCACCGGAAGGTCGACCCCCGCGAGGCCTGCACGCTGATCCACCGGGCCGGAGGAGTCGCGGTCCTGGCGCACCCGGGGTTCCTCGACCGCGCCGAGGGGCTGGCCCGCGAGTTGGCCGGGGAGCGGCTGCTCGACGGTGTGGAGTGCTACTACGACGAGCACACGCCGGCCCAGACCGCGCAGTTCGTGGGCCTCTGTCGCGAGCTCGACCTGGTGGCGACCGGCGGCTCGGATTTCCACGGCCCGGCCGTGCGGGCGGCGACGCTGGGGCAGCCCCCGGTCCCCTGGGCGGCCTACGAGAGCCTCCGCCGCCGCGCGAATCGCTGAGCGCGCCGACCGCTTTCCTCGGCCTCGAGCGCCCGGCCGGGCCTATCTTTCTGCTTGACAGGCGCCGGAGGGGACTCCTATTCTAGCCGGCACCATGGCGCCACGGGTGGCGGCTCAGACGGGATTTTTCGGGTATTACTTTACCCGCCGTCTGCCCGCCGGCCCTGTGCCGTAGCGAACGCGGGAACAACAGGGGCCACGGGCAGACGGGATGGTCGCCCGTGGCCCCTTTCGTTTTTTCAGCCTCGGGCGCGTCCCGTCGCCAGTCCGGCCCCGGAGACACCACATGGCCGACGACGTCGTCGACGTCGTCGAGCTCGGCAAGGAGGGCAGTCAGATGATCATCGTGCTGAAGCCGGGGACGCAGGACGCGGACATCGAGGACATCTGTCGCCGGATCGAGGGACTGGGGCTCCGTGCGCACGTGAGCCGGGGAGAACAGCGCACCGTGATCGGCGCCATCGGTGACGACCGGTTCAAGACGCGGCTCTCGGCGCTCGAAGCGCTCGAGTGTGTCGAGAGCATGGTGCCGATCCTCCAGCCGTTCAAGCTGGCGAGCCGCGAGGTCCACGCGACGAACAGCGTCGTCGAGGTGGACGGGGTCAAGATCGGGGGGCCCCGTCTGGCCATCATGGCCGGGCCCTGCTCCGTCGAGTCGGAGGCCCAGCTGCGGGCGGTGGCCGAGGGCGTGAAGGCCGGCGGCGCCCACATCCTGCGCGGCGGGGCCTTCAAGCCGCGCACGTCGCCCTACGCCTTCCAGGGCCTGGAGGAAGAGGGACTCAAGCTCCTCGCCGAGGCCCGGAAGCAGACCGGCCTGCCGGTGGTGACCGAGGTGCTGGAGCCCGACAAGGTCGGGCTGGTGGCCGAGTACGCGGACATCCTCCAGATCGGCGCCCGGAACACCCAGAACTTCTCCCTCCTCAAGGAGGTCGGCCAGTGCGGCAAGCCGGTCCTCCTCAAGCGCGGCATGGCCATCACCATCAAGGAATTCCTGCTCTCGGCCGAGTACATCCTGGCCGGCGGGAACCCCAACGTCATCCTGTGCGAGCGCGGGATCCGCACGTTCGAGACCTCCACCCGGTTCACGCTGGACCTCAACGCGGTGCCCGTCATCAAGAAGCTCTCGCACCTGCCGATCGTGGTGGACCCGAGCCACGGCACCGGGCACTGGGAGTTCGTCGCCCCCATGGCCAAGGCCGGAATCGCCTGCGGGGCCGACGGCCTGATCATCGAGGTGCACGGAAACCCGGCGGAGGCGCTCTCGGACGGGCCCCAGTCGCTGAAGCCCGACAAGTTCGCGCGGCTGGTGGGCGAGTTACGGGCGCTGGCGCTGGCGATCGGCCGAACCCTCTGACCGGGCCGAGAGCGTCGCGCCTCGGAGGGGGGCGGCGAGGGGCCCCTCCCACGATTCAGGCCGGCGGCCGGGGTATCCGTGCCAGGCGGCGAAGAGGGTGGACCCCCCTGGCGACCCGGGGAGGCCGGTCGGGGGTCTCCGTGGCATAATGGTCGCCGGCTATGACGCGGCGGCGTTGGCTGGTCCGGGTCCGGCGGGGGCTTCGGCGGCCGAGCTTCACTCGGCTGGCCGTCGCCTCGCTGGCCCTCCATCTGGCGGGTATCACGCTCGCCGTCTGGCTCACCCAGTCGTCCCGGACCCCGTTGCCCAAGCCGCCGGAGCCGCTGATCGTCGAGCTGCCGCCGGCGGCCCCGGGCCCCCCGCTGGTCCGCCCGGAAGTCCCATCGCCGCCGGCCCCGGCCCCATCCGCGCCCTCCGTGGCGCCATCGCCTCCACGGGTTGCCCGCCCGCCGACCCCGGAGGCGCCGAAGGCACCGCCTCCGCCTCCGCCGCCGGTGCCGCGCCCGCCCGAGCCGGTCCCGGCACCCGTGGCGCCCGCGCCTCCGCCGCCGCCGGCCCCCCCGCCGGCGATCGCGGCTCCCGAGCCTCTTCCGGCGCCGCCGGCGCCGGTGGCCCGTGCGACCCCGGAGGCGTCGCGGGCGGCCCCGGAGCCTCTGCATCCGACCCCCGCGCCGCCGCCCTCCGCGGCCCGGGCGCCGGAGCCGGCCGAGAGCAGCGCCGGCGCCCGGCCGCCGGCGCTCCCCCCGTCGGCCCCGTCCGGGCCCGCGCGCGAGCCCGCGGAGTCGCCCTTCGCGGGGCGCGCCTTCTCGCTTCTCCCGCCGAAGCTCGACGTCCCGCCGCTCCCGGGGCCCTCGCTCCCGCACGGCGGCGGCACGCGACCGGAAGGGGAGGGAGCGGGCGAGGCCGGGCGCGAGCAGGACGGCCAGGCGGCGATCCCGCTCAACACGCCTGACCCTCGCTACGCGGATTACTTCCCCGAGATCAAGAAGCGGATCGAGTCGAACTGGGTCTACCCCCAGGAAGCGGCACGCAAGGGCCAGTCCGGTCAGCTCGTGCTCGAGTTCGTCGTCCGCAAGGACGGCCATGTCCTCGTCGAGCTCGTGCGCTCGTCCGGCATCGACATCCTCGATCGCTACGCGATCAACGCGGTGAAGCTGTCGGCGCCCTTCCCGCCGATCCCCGCCCGGATGGGCCTCGACAGCGTCCGGATCACCGCGAGCTTCACCTACCTCCTCGATCACGGCTTCCGTCTCTTCGGCATTCGATGAGGCGTCCGCCGGCCGTAAGGGCGCGGCGCGGCCGCCTCGTCCTGGCCCTGGCGCTGTCGGTCCTCCTGGCGGCGTGCGGGCGGATCCTCCCGTCCGATCGGCCGCCGACCCGGCTCACGTTCCTCCAGTTCAACGACCACTACATCCTCGAGCCGGTCGACGCCCGGCGCGGCGGCCTGGCCCGCGTCGCGACGCTGGTCAGCCGGGTGCGGGCCGAGTCGCCCCACACCCTCCTGGCCCTGGCCGGTGACACGATCTCGCCCTCGGTGGCCTCCGCGTTCCTCCAGGGAGAGCAGATGATCGGCGCCTGGAACCTGCTCGGGCTCGACGTGGCGACGTTCGGCAACCACGAGTTCGACTTCGGGCCCGCGGTGATGGCGACCCGCATGCGGGAGTCGCGCTTCGCCTGGCTCTCCGCCAACGTCCTCGAGCGGGCGACGGGGCGCCCGTTCGGGGGCGCCCTGGCCGACCACCTGATCGAACGCGGGCGCGTGACGGTCGGCCTCTTCGGACTGACCATGCCCGAGACCGCCGAGACCTCGGTCCCGGGACCCGGCATCGAGTTCCGGCAGCCGCTGGCGGCCGCCCGGGAGGCGGTCGGGCGTCTGCGCGCGCGCGGGCGGCCGGTCCTGGTGGCGGTGACGCACCAGTCGATGGAGGCCGACGAGGCCGTGGCCCGGGCGCTCCCCGAGCTCGCCCTGGTGATCGGCGGCCACGAGCACGAGCCGCTCGAGCGGGTGGTCGGCGGAACGCTGATCACCAAGGCCGGATCGGACGGCGTCTTCGTCGTCCGGATCGACCTCCAGGCGACGCCCGACGGGCGCGTCCTGGCCCGCCACCATCGCTTCGTCCCGGTGACGGCCGAGCTGCCCGAGGATCCGGCGATGGCCGCGCTGGTGGCGCGCTATGCCGAGCGGCTGTCGGCGGCCCTGGACGTCCCGGTCGGGGAGACGCGCGTGCCGCTCGACGCGCGCCAGAGCGCGGTCCGCACCGTCGAGACGAACCTCGGCAACCTGGTGGCCGACATCGTCCGGGAGAATCTCCACGCCGAGGTCGGCCTCATGAACGGCGGTGGGATCCGCGCGAACCGGATCGTGCCGGCCGGACGGATCACCCGGCGCGACGTCAACGCGCTGTTCCCGTTCCTCAACGTCATGGTGAAGCTCGAGGTGACGGGGACCACGCTGCTCTCGGCGCTGGAGCACGCCGTGCGCGCGTATCCTCAGGAAAACGGCGGGTTTCTCCAGGTCTCGGGCCTCACCTTCGCCTTCGACCCCGGGCGTCCGCCCGGCGAGCGTGTCGTGCGCGTCCTGGTCGGGGGGACGCCGCTCGACCCCACGCGTCTGTACACCATCGCCACCAACAATTTCCTGGCCCGGGGCGGGGACGGCTACGCGATGCTCACGATCGGACGAGTCCTGGTCCGCCCCGAGGACGGCCCGAGCTTCACGAAGGCGCTGGTGGAGGCCATCGAGCAGGCGCGAGTGGTCGAGCCGCGGGTCGAAGGGCGCATCGAGGCGGTCCGGTAATTCTCCTTGACAGTGCGAAGGGGCGGTTGCTACGCTATTTTGCGCTTTTAGCGCACAGGGACGTAGCTCAGTGGGAGAGCGCCTGTCTGACGCACAGGAGGTCGGCGGTTCGAAACCGCCCGTCCCTACCAGTACGGCCCCAGGATAGGGGTGCCCTCAGGGACCACGTGAGCGGCCCCGAGTAGCCGATCGCCGAGCATCACGGAGGGCAGGGCGTCCTTCCGTGATGCTTTTTTTACCCTACAGCGACCCGAGGAGACGATGTCGGACGACGCGCAGGCGCACCTGACCGGGGCCGGCGAATTCGATTGCCTGCCGGAGCCCCTCCCCACTCTGCGCCATAGCGCCGCCCACCTCATGGCCCAGGCTGTGACGCAGCTCTTTCCCGGCACCAAGCTCGCCATCGGCCCCCCGATCGAGAGCGGCTTCTACTACGACCTCTCTCGCCCGGAGCCGTTCACCCCCGAAGACCTCATCCGCATCGAAGCCCGGATGCACGACCTGAGCCGCGCCGACTACCCCATCGTGCGGGAGGAGATGTCGCGGGACGAGGCCATCCGCTACTACGAGGCGCGCGACGAGCCGTTCAAGGTGGAGATCCTCGGGAGTCTCCCGCCCGAAACGACGCGCGTCTCCTTTTACCGCCAGGGGGACTTCGTCGATCTCTGCCGGGGGCCCCACGTCCCGTCCACGGGCCACATCAAGCACTTCAAGCTCTTGACGACCTCGGGGGCCTACTGGCGCGGGGACGAGCGCCGGCCGATGCTCCAGCGGATCTACGGGACCGCCTGGTTCACCCAGGAGGAGCTCGATCGCCACTTGTGGCGGCTCGAGGAGGCCAAGCGCCGGGATCACCGGAAGCTCGGGCGCGAGCTCGATCTGTTCGTCTTCCACGACGTCTCGCCCGGGGCGCCGTTCTGGCTCCCGAAGGGCATGATCGTGGTCCGCGAGCTCGAACGGTACTCGCGCGAGATGCAGGACGCCCGGGGATATGCCGAGATCTCGACGCCGATCCTGGTGAACAAGCGCCTGTGGGAGCAATCGGGGCACTGGGAGCACTACCACGAGAACATGTTCAAGCTCGAGGTCGAGGAGCAGCTCTTCAGCCTCAAGCCGATGAACTGTCCCGAGTCCAGCCTCGTCTATCGCCACGCCCTGCGCTCGTACCGGGACCTCCCGCTGCGCCTCGCCGAGATGGGTCGCCTCCACCGCAACGAGCGGTCGGGGACGCTCACCGGGCTCTTCCGCGTCCGGCAGTTCACCCAGGACGACGCTCACATCTACTGCCGGCCGGACCAGCTCCAGGACGAGATCGCCGGCGTCCTCGAGCTGGTGAAAGAGTTCTACGGCACGTTCGGCCTCGAGCCGATGTTCCGCCTGGCGACCCGGCCCGAGAAGTACCTGGGCACCGTCGAGCAGTGGGACCATGCCGAGCGCGCCCTGGAAGAGGCGCTGAAGGGGAACGGCCTTTCCTACGTCGTCAAGCCTGGAGACGGCGCCTTCTACGCGCCCAAGATCGACATCCACATCGAGGACGTGCTCGGGCGCGACTGGCAGATGGCGACGGTCCAGGCCGACCTCACCATGCTGCCCGAGCGCCTGGACCTCGAGTACATCGACGCCGACGGCCAGCCGAAGCGGCCCATCGCGATCCACCGGGCGATCTTCGGCTCGTTCGAGCGGTTCATCGGCATCCTGACCGAGCACTTCGCCGGAGCCTTCCCGGCCTGGCTGGCGCCGGTCCAGGTCCGGGTGCTGCCGGTGTCGGCCAAGCACCTCGACTATGCCCGGGCGGTCTTCGAGCGGCTGCGGGCCGCCGGGCTCCGCGCCGAGCTCGACGACCGGTCGGAGAAGCTCGGCTACAAGATCCGCGAGGCGCAGCTCGGGAAGATCCCGTATATGCTGGTCGTGGGCGAGCGGGAGGCGAGGGAGGGGGCGGTGAGCCTCCGGAAGCGCAGTGGCGAGGATCTGGGGGCGATGCCCCTGGAGCGGTTCCTCGCCGAGGTCACGGTCGAGATCCGGACCCGGGCCGTGACATCTCGGATCGGGTCGGACGGAGGGTAAGGCATCACCACACTGCACAAGGATCTCCGCGTCAACGAAGGCATCCGAGTCCGGGAAGTGCGGGTCATCACGGCCGACGGGGAACAGCTCGGCATCCTGCCCATCGGCGAAGCGCTCCGGATCGCGGCCGAACGGGAGCTCGACCTGGTCGAGGTCGCGCCCGAAGCGGCCCCTCCGGTCTGCCGGATCATGGACTTCGGGAAGTTCAAGTACCAGCAGAGCCGGCGCGCCAAGGATGCCCGCAAGAAGCAGACGATCATCCAGGTCAAAGAAGTGAAGATGGGCCCGAAGACGGACGAGCACGACTTCCAGTTCAAGGCGCGGCACGTCCGGCGGTTCCTCGAGGAAGGGAACAAGGCGAAGGTCACGATCCGCTTCCGGGGCCGCGAGATGGCGCACACCGAGCTGGGGCGCAAGCTCCTGGACCGGATGTCGCAGGACCTGCAGGACATCGCGACGATCGAGAGCCACGCCAAGCTCGAGGGGCGGAACCTGGTGATGATCCTCACGCCCAAGGCGCACTAGGGCTGCTCGGGCCTCGGCCCGGCGCGCCCGAACGAGCCACAACGAGAAGGTGAGGACATGCCGAAACTGAAGACGAAGCGGAGTGCGAGCAAGCGTCTCAAGGCGACGGCAACGGGCAAGCTCAGCCGAGCCAAGGGGTGGAAGCAACACCTGAACGAGTGGAAGTCGCCGAAGCGGATGCGCCGGCTCCGGCGCGACACGCTGATCTCGGCGGCCGACCGGAAACGCATCCGCCGGCTCGTCCCCTACCTCTAGGAAAGAGAGAAGCCTCATGCCACGGGTCAAGGGTGGACCAAAGACGCGCCAGCGTCGCAAGAAGGTGCTCAAGCAGGCCAAGGGCTACTGGGGTGGGCGGCGCCGGCTCTACCGGACCGCGGCCGAGACGGTCACCCGGGCGCTCGCCTTCGCCTATCGGGATCGCCGAGCCAAGAAGCGGGAGTTCCGGGCGCTCTGGATCCTGCGGATCGGCGCCGCCTGCCGCGCGCTGGACCTCTCCTACTCGGCGTTCATGAACGGGCTCAAGAAGGCCGGGATCACCCTCGATCGGAAGATCCTCGCCGAGCTGGCGGTCACCGATCCCGCCGCGTTCGCCCGCCTCGTCGAGACCGCCCGAGCCCACGCCGCGCGCTGACGCCGCGCGGGCCGCCCCGACAGCTTCCTCGCCGGTGCGGGGAGGATTGCGCCGGATGCCCCGCCGGTCGTGCTGTCGGGTTTCCGGCGGGGGTGTTCGTTCCGTGACCCTCCCCGCCCGGCCCCCGGGGCCGCCGTTGAACCCTAAGGGCAAGCCCAGGGATTCGCGGCCCGTTCGCCTGCGGGCGCCGCGGGCTCCGATCGCCTCACTCGGGTGGTCTCCGGTTTGCTTCCGATGAGATCAGCCGGCCATGACCCTCGTGGGCTCGCGATTCCGATACCGCCCCTCCGCCCGGGTCCTCCGCATCGGGGGCCTGCTCGCCCTCGCCGCGTTCGTGGTGGCCCTGGTCGGGACCGTGGCCCTGACGGCCTTCGTCCGCCGAGCGGCGCTCGAGCGCCTCCAGGCTCAGGTCACCGTCCCGGTGCGGATCGACAAGCTCAATCTGAACCTCTTCAGGGGCCGCGCCCGCGTCACGAACCTGGTGATCGGTGGCGACGACCCGAGCCGTCCCATCCTGACGATTCCCGCCCTCGACCTCGGGATCTCCTATCGGGACCTCCTCCGGGGCGCCGCTCGCGTCAAGTACGTCACCGTCCACGCGCCGCGGCTGTTCGTCGAGCGCACGGGGCCCGAGAGCGTCAACATCACCCAGATGCTGCGTCCCCGGGAGGGGGGCGAGCCCGCCGCGGTCACGGTCGACCAGGTCGAGATCCGCGGCGGCGAGATCACCTTCGTCGACCGGACCCAGCGGCCCCCGTTCGAGCGCACCTTCACGGGCGTTCACCTGACGGCGGGACGGGTCTCCACGGTCCCGCAGCTTCGGCTCACCCCGACCTCCTTCGAGGTCCGGATCGGCATCGGCCAGGGCTCGCTCACCGTGACGGGGGCGACGGCCCCGTTCGGCCGCCCCGGCGGGGTGGAGCTGGTGGCCCGCATGGAGCGGCTCGACCCGGGCGTCTTCCGGGCCTACCTGCCGCTCCGCGCGTGGGTCGATCTGAAGGGAAGCTTCGTGACCGGGGAGGTCCACTACGTGCTGGTCTATCAGGGAGACCGCGCGACGGAAAATGGGCTGACGGCCCGGGTCGACACGGGTGCCGTCGCCTTTCGACCCCCCGAAAGCCCCGCCCCGCTCGTCCGCTTCGCGGGGCTCACGGGGCGTGAGATCCGGGCCGACTTCCTGACCAACCGCGTGCACCTCGGGGAGATCCTGATCCGAGAGCCCCACGTCCAGCTCGAGCGGAAGGCGGATGGCACCTTCACGATCATGCGCCTGATCGAGCCCGACAAGCTCCCCGTGCCGGCGTCCGGGCCGTCGTCGGACGCCCGGCGTCCGAGCACCCGCCAGGACATCCCGGCTAGCGAGCCCCCGCGAGAGGTCGCGGTGACCATCGGCCGAGGCCGGATCGAGGCCGGGACGGTCGAGTTCATCGATCACACCACGACCCCCGCGGTTGCCAGCACGCTGCACGATGTGGTCCTGACGCTGCGAGACGTCGGCCTGGGGCCCGGGGTGCCCCCCGGCCGCGTCGAGGGTGAGGCCCGGGTCGAGCAGGGACGGATCGCCCTGGCCGGCACGGTCGAGCCGCGCGGCCCGGCCGCCCGGATGCGGCTCACGGCCCGTGGCCTGCGCCTCGACACGTTCCGGGGGTATCTCGACGCCGCGCTGCCGAACGCGAGTCTGCGGGGCGGGACGGGAGACGCGCGGTTCGACGTGGTGCTGGCCCCCCGGGCGGGCGGGACGTTCGCGCTGGAGCTCGGAGGCACGGTGGAGGGGCGGAACCTCGCCCTCGTCCTGGCCGGCACCGGGGAGCCGGTCTTCCGGGCCCAGCGGCTCACGGTCGACCTGGCCCGGCTCACCCCGATGGCGCCCTTTCAGGCCGACGTGGCGCGGGTCGACCTGGTGGGCGGGAGCCTGCGGGTCGCCCGGGATGCCGGAGGCAACCTCGACGTGGCGCGGCTCTGGACCTCGCGGGCTCAGCCGAATGGCGAGCCGGCGGCCTCCCCGAACGGGCGCGCGGAGGAGGCGCCGGCCGTCACCGTCCGGCGCGTGGTCGTGGCCCGGAGCCGGGTCGAGTTCACGGACCGGACCGTCACCCCCGCCTTCACGACGGCCCTGGCGAACCTGCAGGCCGAGGTGCGCCAGAGCCCCGACGACCCCAAGCGCATGCGTCTCGAGCTCCGGGCCATCCTGGGGGAGGATGCGCCGCTCGAGCTGGGCGGCTGGGTCACGCCGTTCGACGCGCCGATGCGCGCGGCGCTGAAGGCGTCGGTGAGCGATTACGAGCTGCCTCGGCTCAATCCGTATGCGGTCCGCTATGCCAGCCACCAGATCGACCGCGGGCGCGTCACGGCGAAGGTGTCCTACACCCAGACCGGAAGCGCCTTCACCGCCCAGAACCTGATCACGATCAAGCGCATCCAGGTTGGCGAGGAGGTCGACAGCGAGTTTCGGCAGGGCGTCGGCGTGCCGCTCAAGCTTGCGGTGTCGCTCCTGGAGGGGCCCGACGGCGAGATCCGGCTGGACGTACCGGTGACCGGCGACGAGCAGGGGCTCCACTACCAGCTCGGGAACGTCATCCGGCAAGCGGTGCGGAACACGCTCGTCAAGGTCGTCGCGAGCCCCTTCCGGATGTTCGGCTCCATGCTGACCGTGGGTGGCCGGATCGGCGCGGTCCGGATCGAGCCGATCGAGTTCCGGCCCGGCTCGCTCGAGCCCGACGACGAGGCGTCGGGGCGCTTCGCCGAGCTGATCCGGTTCCTGAAGGACAAGCCGAGGATCTCGCTCGAGATCCGCGGCCGGGCGACGCGCAACGAAGTCGAGCCGCTCAAGCGCGAGCTCCTGCGCGAGCAGCTCAAGTCGCCGCCGCCCGGCGAAGACTCGCCTCTGATCGCCGTCTACCGGGCGGCGGGCGGTCCCGCCACCCAGACTCCGCCCCCGAACGACGACATGGAGCGGTACGTCCTCGACCGCATGAAGATCACCGACGAGGACCTGCGCAAGCTGGCCGACCGGCGGGCCCATGTGATAGAGGAGACGCTCGTGCGCCGCGGCGTCGAGCGGGGCCGGCTGTTCTCCGCCGCCGCCGAACGCGCCCTCGTCGACGGCGGTCTCGGCCGCGCCGAGTTCGAGATCCTCTACTGATCCGACATGCCTCCAGCCGGGCGGATGGACCCCCCGGCCCGCCTGGCCTCCAGCCGCCTCCAACTGCCTTGACCCGGGCGCCTCCCGACGGGAGCCTGACGCCAGTCGCCGGAGGCCGGCATGCAGTGTCCGCAGTGCCAGCAGGACAACCCTCCCGATTCCAACTTCTCCCTCGGCTGTGGCAGCCGCCTCGGCCTCGCGTGCGCCTCGTGCGGAGCGAAGCTCCCTTCGGGCTCCCGATTCTGTAACAAGTGCGGGAGCCCGGCCGGTCCCGGGGCCTCGTCACGGTTCGGGTCTCCCGGCTCGTACACGCCGAAGCACCTCGCCGAGCGGATCCTCACGTCGCGCGGCGGCGCTGACGCAAGCGACCTGGGGATTGAGGATAGGAGGCCTGTTGACAGGGTAGGCCCTAATGATTAGTTTCTTAGCTATCAATATATGGAATCAGACTCGCCCAGGGGTCAGTCGGCCCGGATGCGAACGGCAGATAAGAGCAGGCACCGGCGATTCAAGAGCTCGTTCCTGGTCGCCGATCGGATGAAGGAATCGATCATCTCGTCGGGCCTCGCGGAAGGCGACCGTCTGCCGTCGGAGAAGGAGCTCGCCGAAACACACGGGTACGCTCGCGGGACGGTCAGGGAAGCGCTCCGGATCCTCGAGCACGAGGACGTCATCACGGTCAAGTCGGGCCCGAATGGCGGGATATTCGTCCGGCGCATCGGTTCCGAGGCGGTGGCACGCTCGCTGGCCTTTCTCTTCCATCTTCGTGACGTCACCGTGTCCGAGCTCATCACCGCGCGCAGCGAGCTGGAGGCTGCGTGCGGCTACCTGGCCGCTCTGAACGCCTCGGAGGACAACCTGAAGAAGCTCGAGGGGTCGGTGCAGCGCATGGAGGAGGCCATAGGGGACTCCGAGCGCCAGGCGGCGGAGAACCTCGTGTTTCATCTCGAGGTCGTCAAGGCGTCGAAGAACACGGTCCTTCAGATCATCTTGGAGTCCTTGCAAGAGGTCATGTACGACCCGACCGCGCACGTCTTCTATTCGGTCGACACGCAAAAAGAAGCGGTTCAGGCGCACAAAAAGATCCTCGAAGCCATCGCGAATCGGGATTCCATGGTGGCCGCGAGGCGGATTCGGAAACACCTGAGCGTCTTCCTGCGATATGTTCTCGAGACGAAACAGGGCGAGCTGCTACTGAAGCCGTTGGCGCGCTTCACGCCGACCCTGTCGCCGTTCTCCCGGAAGCGACCGTGAGGATGGTCCCGTCCTGGTCTCGGTCGCTTCGCCGGTGGGACAGGCGGCTCGGGTCGTAACGGCCCCGGGAGAAGATGACCGATGACGCAGGAGAGCGCCGGCTTGCCAGCGGACTACCTCTCGGTTCCCGACCGCCTCAACGTCGCGGCGGCCACCGTCGACCGCCAGGTCGCGAGAGGGGCCGGTGATCGGGTGGCCTTCTATTGCGGTGACCAGCGTATCACCTACCGGGAGCTTCAACGGCGGGTCAACCAGTGCGGGAACGCACTCAGCCGGATCGGCATCGGCCAGGGTGATCGCTTCTTCATCCGTTCCCAGAACCGTCCGGAATACGTCATCACGGCGCTGGCGGGGTTCAAGATCGGCGCCGTACCGATCCCCACGAACTCGCTGTTCCGGGCGTGGGAAATCGAGAACCTCGTGAACAACAGCGAAGCGAAGGCGGCCTTCACTACCCCCGACCTCATGGGCCCGATCGAGGAAGTCTGGTCGCACTGCCCGAGCCTCAAGCACCTCGTGATGTTCGGAAGCGAGGGGGCAGGCCATGTCACGTTCGACGACCTCGTCGCCGGCGCCTCCGACCAGCTCACGGCGGCAGACACGGCAGGGGACGACCTCGCGTTCATCATCTACACGTCGGGGACGACCGGGAGACCGAAGGGAGTGGAGCACGCCCATCGGTGGCTCGTCGGAACCGGCGATCCCATCGTCCGCTTCCTCCTGGAGCTCACTCCCGAGGACATCGTCCTCAGTCCGCTCGAGATCTCGTTCATGTACGCGTGGGGTTGCGCGTTTCTCTATCCGCTCTACGCCGGCTGCGCCAGCGTTCTCTATCCCGCCCGATTCGACGTCGAAAAAGCGCTGCAGGCCGTCCAGAGGTATCGCCCGACGAAGTTCCTGGCGGTGCCCACCATCTACCGGATGATCCTGAGTCGAGAAGGCATCGAGCGCGACTACGACCTGTCATCCATCCGGATCGCCATCAGTGGTGGTGAACCTCTCCCCGCCGACACTTACCACGCGATGAAGGCCCGATTCGGCATCGAAGTCTGGGACAGCATCGGGCAGACCGAGATCCACAACTACATCGGCCACCGTACCGGCCTCCCGGTCAAGACGGGGTCGATGGGGCAGGCGTTCCCCGGGCACGTCGTCACGATCCTGGACGACGAGGGCCGGGAGGTCCCGGTGGGGACCGTAGGACACCTGGTGATCAGGAACGACGATCCCGGCCTGGCCCGGCGCTACCGCAAGATGGAGGAGCTCTGGCAGCAGCTCAACCGCGGCGGCTGGTTCTACACGGGGGATCTCGCCTACAAGGACGCTGACGGATACTACTGGTACGTCTCCCGCTCCGACGACCTGATCAAGAGCCGCGCGTACCTCATCTCGCCGAAGGAAGTGGAGAGCGCCTGCATGCTCACCCCCGCGGTCCTGGAAGCGGCGGTCGTTGGCGTTCCGGATCCCGAGATCGGACAGCGCGTGAAGGCTTACATCACGCTGAAGCCGGGGCACGCGGCGTCCCCGGCCCTGGCCGCCGAGATCATCGAGAAGGTCAAGACCGTCATTGCTCCATACAAGGCCCCCAAAGACGTCGAGTTCGTCGCCGAGCTGCCGAAGACGGCCACCGGAAAGATCCTCCGGCGGGAGCTCCGCGCGAAAGCCGCCTCCTGAGGTGAGGGGCTCGCGTCGTTCGGCGGGACGGCGACCCGACCGCCGGACCTCGCCGCCACACCCGAGGCCCGAGCCGGCCTGAACGGAGAAAGCCAAATGGAGTTCGTCGGGAGGCGGCTTCCGAAGGTCGACACCGTGGAAAAGATCACGATGGGAGGACGATTCGTCTTCAACCTCGTGGTTCCCGACATGCTCTACGGGAAGATCCTGCGGAGCCCGATTCCGCACGCCCGGATCACGCGGATCGATACCTCGAAGCTCGACGGTCGTCCGGGCGTCAAGGCGATCCTGACTCCCAAGGACGTGCCCCAGATCAAGTTCAATCCGCCGACCTTCCATCACTCGCTGGCGCGCGGGATGCCGAGGGACATGCTGATCCTCGAGGAGACCGTGCGATTCGTCGGGGACGAGGTGGTCGCCGTGGCCGCCACGTCGCGGCGTGAAGCCGAGGAAGCGCTCGAACTCATCGACGTGGAGTACGAGGAGCTCCCGTTCGTGCTCGATCCGGTCGCCGCGCTCGATGACGAGGCGCCCAAGATCCATGGGGCGTCGAATCTCGCTCAGAACGTGGACCTCGGGTGGGGAAGCGTGGAGGAGGGCTTCGCGCAGGCCGACGTCGTCGTGGAGGATACCTACCGCACGACGCGGGTCTCCGCGTGTCCGATGGAGCCGCATGTCTCCGTCTGCATTCCCGAGCCCGACGGCGGGTTGACCGTGCACGCGTCGACCCAGCACGTGCACGGCCTTCAGGAACGACTGGCCTTCGCGTTGGGACTGCCGATGAATCGCATACGGGTGGTGAAGCCGCCCTACGTGGGAGGCGGTTTCGGCGCGAAGCTCGAGATGAGCCTGGCCGAGGCGATCTGTGCCTTGCTGGCCTTGAAGTCGCGAAGGCCGGTCAAGATCGAGCTGACGAGGGAAGAGGAATTCGTCGCTACCTTTCGGAACCCGATCGTCATCAAGCTCCGATCCGGCGTGAAGAGAGACGGGACGCTCACGGCGCGGCACGCGGAAGCCATCATGGACAGCGGTGCTCACGTCTCGCACGCCGGCCCCGTGCTCTGGGTCTGTGGCACCGCGTTCGTCAGCCAGTACCGATCGCCGCACACCCGGTTCCAGGGGAAGGTGGTGTACACGAACAATCCCGTGGGAGGCGGGTTCCGCGGATATGGAGGACCTCAGGGCGCCTTCGCCGTCGAGCAGCACATGGACGCGATCGCCCGAGAGGTGGGGATGGACCCTTTCGAGCTGCGGCTGAAGAACTCGCTTCGAGTCGGGGATCCGAATCCCATGTTGGCCAAGGCGACCAAGATCGCCGACCGGGATATCAAGACCTATGCGTTCCGGGAGTGCATCGACCTCGCGAAGAGCCTGGCTCGATGGGAAGAGCGCGAGGCGTGGAAGCGGCAGGCCAGGCCCGGGATCGAGCGTGGCGTGGGCGTCGCCTGTCTGCCGGCGTGGAACAGCGGCTGCCTCGGAATGCCCAGCGTCATGGAGATTGGCGGAGCGCTCCTGACCGTGAATCCGGACGGATCGGCCAGTCTCGTGGTGGCGACCGTCGACGTCGGCGGCGGCCAGAGCACGGTGTTCGTGCAGATGGCGGCGGAGGTCCTGACCATTCCCCCCCACCAGATCAAGATCGCCGAGGCAGACTCCAACAACAGCCCGGTCGATGCACCGATCCACGCCTCGAGAGGAACCTATTCCGCAGGTTACGCGGTCATGCGAGCAGCGGAAGACGCGCGGGAGCAGATCCTGCAGGCGGCCGCCGACTTGCTCGAGGCGCACCCCCGCGACCTGGAGTTGAGGCACGGATCGGCCGTGGTGAAGGGGACGGACCGGAAAGTCCCCATCGCCGAGGTGGCCCGGCGTGCCCAGTATCAGTGGCCGGGCAAGGCCATCGTCGGCAAGGCCAGCGTGTCACCGCCGGGCAATCCGCCCTCCTCCGCCGTCCAGATCGCGCTCGTCGAGGTCGACACGGCCTCGGGGCGCGTCCACGTCCGGAAGCTCGTCTCGGTGCACGACGTCGGTACGGCAATCAACCCGGCCGGTATCGAGGGGCAGGTGCACGGCGGAGTCCGGCAGGGGCTCGGCTATGCCCTGACCGAGGACCTGGCGGTCGACCCCGAGACCGGCGTGGTCCAGGCGAAGGATCTCCTCGAATACAAGATGTTCACGTCGGCGGACATGCCCGAGGTCGTGGTGGGTATCGTCGAGTCCCATGAGCCGACCGGACCCTTCGGAGCCAAGGGTGTAGGAGAGCCGCCCATCATCCCGGTGGCGGCGGCGGTGGCCAACGCGGTCCACGACGCCGTGGGGTTCAGGGTGAAAGAGCTGCCCATCACGGAGGAAAAAGTGCTGCGCCTCCTGGGAAAGCTCACGGAGTGAGCGCGATGGTCTTCAGGCCGAACGAGTACCTGCGGCCCACCTCGATCGAAGAGGCGGTGGCTTTGATGGACCGATACGGCGAGGCGGCCGTCTTGATAGCCGGAAGCATCACCGTGAACGAACTGGCGAAGCGAGGACTGCTTTCCGATGTCGAGAAGGTCGTGGACATCGAGCGGGTCGGTCTCGACGGGATCAGATTGGATCAATCGGACATCTGGATCGGCGCCGCCACGACCTATACGGCGATCCTCCGGCACGAGGCGTTCAGGTCGCCGGAATTGATGAGCATTCACGAGGCCGTCAGGAACATTCACCCGGACCAGGTGAGGAACATCGGGACCATCGGCGGTGCGATCTGTAGCGGTTTTCCGTTTCTCGATCTCGTCACCGGCCTGCTCCCCCACGACGCGGAGCTGACCGTCGTAGGTCCCGGGGGGGAACGGCGCATCGCGTTGAACGTATTCGCGTTGGCGGGGTTGGACGAGAGGCTCGGGCGCGGGGAGATCTTGACGGAGATCAGGGTCCCGCGAGCCGGCCCCGGGAAGGGCTCGGCCTTCGTGAAGTACGGGCAGACGGGCCTCGATCTGGCGGTCCTGAACTGTGGCGTCTCTCTACAGATGGACGCGAGAGACCTCGTCACCAGAGCCCAGGTATTCGCCGGAGGAAAGGGCGTCGACCTCACCTCGGCGCCGCGGTGGACGAGCGAGATCGCCGGCCGCCCGTGGAGCGAGACGGTCATCGAAACGGCGTGCGCGGAAATGGGGACGGCCTTGCCCGCGGTCTCGGATACCCGCGGTTCGGCCGCGTTCAAGCGCTACACGATCAAGAGACTCGTCCGGAAGGCGCTGGAGACCGCCTACGGGAGGGCGGCCGCGCCATGAGCCAGTCGATCTCGATCGAGCTGAACGGCGACAAGGTCGCGACGGAGGCCGAGGTCGGAGAGTCGCTGCTCTTCCTGCTCAGGGACGAGTTGAAACTGTACGGGGCGAAGCGGGGCTGCGATTTCGGGGGATGTGGGGCCTGCACCGTGCTGGTGAACGACAGCGCCGTGTACGCCTGCATGTACCCGGCCATCCGAGCCGATGGCAAGAGGGTGCTGACCATCGAAGGCTTGAGCCGGGACGGCGAGCTCCATCCGCTTCAGACGGCCTTTCACGAGAGCTGGGCGGTTCAATGCGGCTTCTGCTCGGCGGGGATGATCATGGCCGCGAAAGCCCTGCTCGACCGGAACCCGGAGGCTGACGAGAGCGAGATCCGAGAGACGCTGGTCGGCAACCTGTGCGTCTGCACGGGGTACGTCAAGATCATCGAGGCCATCCGAGGGGCAGGCAAGCTCATCGCGGCCGCCCGCGTCGGTCAGCGGGACAAGACACCGGCCTGACGGCGAATACGTGCTCTCAAACGAGCGGAGGTGAGGCATGCGAAACAGGCGACTAGCGACCGTATTCCGAGCTGGCGTGGTCGGGGTGGCGTTCGGTCTTCTCCTCCTGGCGGGCGTCGAGCCTGCTCGAGCGGCGGAGCCATATCAGATCGGCTACGTCACCGACCTGTCCGGGCCCTTCCGAGACATGTACGCGCCGGGGCTCGAGGGCTTCACGCTCTACGTGAAGGCCTTGAACGATGCCGGCGGAATCGGGGGGCACCCGGTACAGCTCAACGCGCGGGACGACGAATTCAGCGCCGACCGGGCGGCGGTGCGGGCGCAGGAGCTGATCCAGCGGGTCGGTGTCAACAGCATCTGGGGCCTGAGCGTGTCCGGGACCCACGCGGCGGTGCATGCGGTCGCCAGCAAGGCCAAAGTGCCCGTGATCGCCAAGCTCAGCGGGATCGACGCGATGGCCCCGCCGGCCAAGGACTTCTACTACGGCGCCGGGACGCTGTTCACGGTCCTCGGCGCGGTGTCCGGCAAGCTGGCCGCCCAGACCGTCCCGAACCCACGCGGGCAGTTGGCCGTCTGCGCCGTCATCGAGACCCCCGGTGGCATCGCGCTCTGCGACCGCTTCAACAACCCGGCGTTCCGGGCTCAGGGATTCACGGTCGTCGACACCGTCTTCTTCCCGCCGCCGCCGACCGAGTTCGGAGCCATTGCCGAGAAGATCGCCCGGTTGAATCCGGCCGTGGTCGCGGTGCACCCGGCCGCCTTCCAATCGGTGGCGCTGCTGCGCGAGCTCCGCGCGGGCGGGTACAAGGAGGCCTACATCATCACGAACCTCGGGTTGGACGAGACCTCGGTGGTCGAGGCCATGAAAGCCGGTGGCTTCATGGAGAAGACGTACGTCATCTCGCGGTTCCAGATGCTGGATGACCAGGGGCCGGAACTCGAAAAGTTCCGGGCCGCGGCCAAGCGGTACGGGACGCGGATGCGGCTCTCCGCCGCCCACGTCATGGGGTGGGCGGCCGGCTACGTCATGGAGGAGGCGTTGAAGCGCTGTGGCTTCCCGTGCCCCGGGCCCAAGCTCAACGGCGTCCTCCAGGGGGGCCTGACGGTCAACATGGGCAGCCTCACCGGCGGTCCACTGCAGTACACGGCCGAGGACCACTACGGGCCATCCTGGTGGCGCCTCTACGTCTACGACCCGAACAAGCAGCGCTACTCGGCGGTCACCGACTGGGTCCGCTTCGAGTCGAAGCCGGACGTCAGTAAGTAAGCGCGCCACGCCCGCGGTTCGGCGGATCAGGCCGCGTCGGCCGCCGCGCACCGGCCTGATGAGCGGCCAGACCAGACCGCGGGGGCGGGCCGGCGCCCACTCGGGCGGGCGACCGGCAAGGGCCACGAGAGAGCCGCACATGAGGCCGGGGCTCAGCCCGGATGCGATTTCCGACGGGAGGGGGTGCTGAGCGTGCGTGCGCTCGTCGTCATCATGTGGAGTGCCGGCACCTATGCCCTGCTCGGTCTGGGGATCGTTCTCATCTATCGCACCAGCCGAGTCTTGAACTTCGCCCAGGGCGAGCTCGCGATCATGCTCGGGTACGTCTGCGCGACCCTGCTGGCGTTCGGTGTCCCGCCGTCCGCCGCCGTCCCCGGCATCCTTCTGTTGAGCGCCCTGTCGGGCCTGCTGATATACGCGCTGATCATTCGACACGTGATCGCCCGGCCGCCGGTCGTGGCGATCCTGATCACGGTCGGCCTGGCGATCGCCCTGCGAGCGCTCATGGTCGTGTTCTACGAGGGGCGAACCGCCCGGCTCAACTTCGGGGTCGTGGGCGGGATGACGATCGCCGGTGAGCGGGTGAGCCAGGTCGATCTCCTCTCCATCGTGGGCACCTGGGGTCTGGTGCTCCTCGTCTACACGCTGTACATGCGCAGCAAGATCGGGATGAACATGCGAGCGGTCGCCGAACACCCGACGCTGGCCGCGCAGCGTGGCGTGAACGTCGACTTCGTGGTCGGCTCGGCCTGGGTCGTCGCCTTGTCCGGCGCGGCCGCGTCGGGACTGTTTTACGGGGCCAGCTCCCTGCTCTCGACGTCGGCCCCCGTGATCGGCGTGAAGGCGACCATCGCGGCATTGATCGGCGGGCTCGACAGTCCCCGCGGTGTCGTGCTCGGAAGCCTGGTCGTCGCGGTGGCCGAATACCTGACCGTCCGCCTGCTGGCCGTCCAGTATCTGGACTTGATGCCGGTCGTGATTCTGCTGGTGATCCTGGTGTTCCGCCCCTGGGGCCTGTTCGGAACCGTGGAACAGGTGGAGCGCGTGTGAGCGCGGAGGTGGCGCCGGCGAGCCGACGGCGCGCCCTGTACGCGAGCCTGGTGCTCGGCGTGATGGCGGCGCCGCCCGTTCTCCTGAGCCCTCACTGGCTCACGGTGACGAATCTCGCGCTGATCGCCGCCGTGGGCGCCGTCGCCCTGAACCTGCTGGTCGGCGATTCCGGTCAGGTGTCGCTGGGGCAAGCGGCCTTCCTGGCGATCGGCGCCTTCACCGCCGTCGCCGTGACCCGGAGCCTGCCCACGCCGTTTCCGGTGGCCGTTGCCGTCGCCGGCATCGCCGGCGGGGTGGTCGGCCTTCTGGTCGGACTCCCATCCTTGCGGTTTCGGGCCCTGTACATCGCCGTGACGACGCTGGCCCTGCATTTTGCGGTCGCCCAGGCGGCGGCGATCTACCAGCGGGCGGCCGTCGGAGCGGACGCGGCACTGCTTCCCGCCGCCCAGCTGGGCCCCTGGGAGCTCGGCGACCCCACGTCCTGGTACGTCGTCCTGGTGGTCGTCCTCGCGCTGACGCTGGTGGGCGTGACGAACGTGAAGCGGTCGTTCATCGGACGGCGGTGGATCGCGGCGGCCGACAACCGCCTGGCGGCGGCGGCTCTGGGGGTGCCGGTCGCGCGGGTACGCCTCGAGGCCTTCGTCGTCAGCTCGGCTCTGGTCGCGATGGCCGGTGCCCTGAACGCGTACCACACGGGGGTCGTCACCGGGCTCACCTACCAGCTGGGACTCGCCATCAGCTATCTGGCCATGATCGTCGTCGGTGGACTGGGGAGCGTGTCCGGGGCGGTCCTGGGCGCCTTCGTCATCGTCTTCTCACGGTTCGTGATGGACGAGGTTCTGGAGGCCGCGGGTCTCGGCGGCGTGGCGGGCTACCTGAGCGGACTGCCGCCCTTGCTGCACGGCGTGATCATCATCGTCTTTCTCCTGGCGGCTCCCGGCGGCGCCGTCGTGGGCCTGCGGGAGGCCATCCGGCGGCTGAGCGCGCGGCCCGAGGCGACGGTGTCGTGACGGAACCCATCCTGGCCGTCGAGAACCTCGAGGTGGCCTATGGGGCGGGCAGCCGGGCGCTTCATGGCGTGTCGCTGTCGGTTCGCGCACGCAGCTATGTGGGGCTGGTGGGGCTCAACGGAGCCGGCAAGACGACGACGCTGCGGGCCATCTCCGGCTTCTCGCGCTTCGAGACGGCCACGGTGACGGGGGGTCGAATTCGGTTCGGGGGCATCGAGATCACGGGATGGCAGCCGCACCAGACGTGCGGAGTCGGGATCAGCCTCGTGGCCGAGAGAGACAAGGTGTTCCTCACCCTGACCGTGCAGGAGAACCTGGAAATCGCGGTCCAGGGACGCCGGGCGACGCGGGAGGGCCAGGTCATCCGGGAGGTATTGGACGTCTTTCCTGCGCTCGCGGGCCTCAGGAGGAGGCAGGCTGGTCTCCTCTCCGGCGGAGAGCGGCAATTGCTCGCCACCGCCGCGGCGCTCGTCTCCGATCCGAAGCTCCTCCTGGTCGACGAGGCGACGCTCGGCCTCTCCCCGGTGGCGGCGGACACCGTGCTGGAGAAGTTCAGGGAACTCAAGGAACAGCGGGAGCTGACGTTGCTGCTGGTCGACCAGAACGTCCAGGCCGTCCTGGACGTCTGCGATTACAGCTACGTCATCGCGAATGGCGTGATCGTGGCGCGAGGCACCTCCGAGGAACTCGAGCGGGAAGGAGCCATCGAAGAGCTCGGGTTCGGGCTGAGCAAGGAACCCACGACGTGACGCCCGAGCCAGCCAGGCCCGAGCCCGAGTTGCTCGTGAGCGCCCTTTCATTGAGGTTCGGGGGCCTTCACGTCCTGCGGGCCGTGAGCTTGAGCGCGGAGGCCGGTCAGGTGACCGCCCTCATCGGGCCGAATGGAGCCGGGAAAACCGCATTGCTGAACTGCATCAACGGCCTCTACGAGCCGGCCGGAGGAAGCATCCGGATCGGAGGGACAGAGGTCGTCGGCAAGTCCCCTCGGGAGATCGCGCACCTGGGTGTCGCCCGGACGTTTCAGCACGTGGAGCTGTTTCCGAGGCTGACCGTGGTGGAGAACATCCTGGTCGGCCGGGACCGGAAGTTCCGGGGCGGCGTGGTCCGGTGGGCCGCCAGGTTCCGGGGCGCTACGGCCGAGGAGACCAAGGAGCGCGAGGTGGCCTTGCAGCTGCTCGCGATGTTCGGGCTCACCCGCTACGCCGACAGCCCGCCCCAGGCGTTGCCCTACGAAGCGCAGAAGCTGGTCGGCCTCGCTCGCGCGGTGGCGCTCGAGCCTCGGATCATACTCCTCGACGAGCCGGGCAGTGGGCTCAGCCGGAAGGAGAAGGTGAGCCTCGCCCAGCGAATCATGGAACTCAGACGGATGGGTACGGCGGTGGTCTGGATCGAGCACGACGTGGAGCTGGTGTGGGAGTGCGCCGATCGCGTGCACGTCCTGGATGCGGGCGTGTGCATCGCGAGCGGGCCGCCCCCGCAGGTGAAGGCCGACGCGGCTGTGACGGCGGCCTACTTCGGGAGTCGCCGGCTCGGCCGCAGTGCCGGGGAGCCCGGCCGTCACGGCGACGGATCGGCCAGCCAGGCGAAGGAGGAGCGGCCGCGTGGGATCGATCATTGACGCACACATCCACCTGTTCGGAGAAGGGTATCTCTCCCGAGCCTGGTACCAGAAGGCCGCCGAACGCTGGGCCGCCGCCGCCTGGCCGCACCGTAACCCGGCGGCCATCGACATCGAGTCCGGGCTCGTCGATGTCGATGGAACCCTCCTGTTCGCCGAGCTCGAGAAGGCCGGCATCGCCGCCGGGGTGGCGATGGGACTCGACTGGGGCATCTCGCTGGGGGAGCCTCGGGTCTCGGTGCGGGCCGTTCACCAGCACTACAGCGAGATGCAGGCGCGGTTTGCCGGCCGGTTCTTCGGCGTCGCGGGGATCGACCCCCGTCGGCCGGACGCGGCGGCGCTGCTGGAAGAGGCGATCGTCGGTCTCGGCCTGAAGGCGTTGAAGATGTACCCGCCCTGTGGCTTCTTCCCCTTCGATCCGGTCTGCTTCCCGCTCTACGACAAGTGCCTGGAGCTCGGAGTGCCCGTCGTGTTTCACACGGCGCTGGTCGGGTTCCCGCACATCCCGAAGTTCGCGCATCCGCTCAACATCGGGGACGTGCAGGCGCGCTACCCCTCGCTCGCCATCGTCTTCGCCCACGCCGGCTATCCCGTGTGGACGGAGGAAGTCATGGAGCTGGTGGCTCACCACCCGAACTCGTACCTGGACATCTCGAACTGGAACGCCATGATGGACCGGGATCCCGACCGGCTGCTCCGGCTGCTGATCGAGATGCGGAACACGGTGGGCGCTCATCGAATGCTCTTCGCGAGCGACCATCTGGGCGGCAAGCGCTTCAGCGGGAGTCGGTCCAGGCTGGCCCAGTGGGTCGACTTCGTGCAGGAGCTGCCGGCCCGCGCGGCGCGGCTGGGACTCACCATCAGCAGCGAGGAGATGGAGCTCATCATGGGGGAAAACGCGCGGCGCGTCTACAAGCTGGGCGACGCCGCGGGGCAGACCAGGCAGCCGGCCTCGGCCCGAGGGTGAGGAGAGCGATATGACGCTGTTCAACGACCTGGCGTGCGTGTCGATCGCAGTGAGGAGCATCAGCGAGGCGCTGCCGGCGTACACGGAAGGGCTCGGGCTGACCGTGGGCAGCGAAATCCAGACGTCGCCGCGCGGGTTCGGGTTGCGATGGATCGAACTCGGGGACGGGCGCAAGAACTTCCTGGAGCTCCTCGAGCCGAGCGGCAGCGGAAGCCTCATCGAGAAGTTCCTCGCTCGACCGGGGCGGTCGAGCGTCTATCAGGTGAGGCTGTCCGTGAAGGATCTCGACCTGACCCTCTCGACGCTCCAGGCGAGAGGCGTGCGCGTGATTCGGGGACCGAAGGTGCCCGGCCACCCGAGACTCGGATGGATCCACCCGGCCTCGACCCACGGGGTGCTTTTCGAGCTGCTCGAAGCCGACTGAGAGACGTGGCCTCGATCCTGTACCGCCCTGACCACTGGGTCGTGTCGCCGCTGACCAGCGGCAGCCCCCGCTCCGGGGTGGGCGCTGCGACCGGTGCCCGAAGGTCTTCTACACACTCCTGGACTAGGGGGCGAGTTCCAATTCAGGGAGGCAGTCGATGAAGCTGGAGTTCATCCTGTACGAGAAGCGCGACCGTATCGCCACCGTCACGATCAACCGGCCCGAGGTGATGAACGCGGTGCATCCGCCGGCCAACCAGGAGTTGGATCGCGTGTGGGACGACGTCGCGGCCGATCCGGATACCTGGGTCGCCATATTGACGGGCGCCGGAGACAAGGCCTTCTCGACCGGCAACGACCTGAAGTGGACGGCGACGAGAGGGATGCCCCGGATGCCGGAGAAGGGATTCGGGGGGATCACGAACCGGCACGACCTGACCAAGCCCGTGATCGCCGCCGTGAATGGCTTCGCCCTCGGCGGAGGGTTCGAGATGGCGCTCGCCTGCGACGTCGTCGTTGCCGCCGAGCACGCGCGCTTCGGGTTCCCCGAGTCGCGGGTCGGGCTGATGGCGGCGGACGGTGGCGTCCACCGGCTGCCGCGACACGTTCCGCTGAAGATCGCGATGGGCATGTTGCTGACCGGCCGCCAGATGACCGCCTCGGAGGCTCATCGGTGGGGGCTGGTCAACGAGGTGATCCCCGGTCCGGAGCTCCCGCAGGCGGCCCGGCGATGGGCGGAGGAGGTCATGGAGTGCGCGCCGCTCTCGGTGCAGGCGACCAAGGAGGCCGCCCTCGGCGGACTGGGGCGTCCGTTGGCTGAGGCGATGGCCGGAACGTATCCAGGGGTCACTCGCGTGTTCGCCAGCGAGGACGCAAGGGAAGGACCCCGGGCCTTCGCCGCGAAGCGCAAGCCAGTGTGGAGGGGACGGTGACCGACCTCGCTCGCCGCCGTCCGGACGCCACGCCGCCCGGGCCGACAGCCATTCGCCACGACCCTCCGCTGGCCCAGCCGTTCGAGGCCCTGTTCGCGAACCTCGAAGAGCTCAAGTTCACCGACCCGGGCACGCTCTTCCACCGATGCTTCGGCTGCGGCCCGAACCACGAGATCGGGCTCCGCGTCCGCACCTTCAGGGCGGCCGACGGCGTGCTCTCGCCCATCATCGTGCCGAAGCGCTTCGAGGGGCCGCTCGATTGTGCCCACGGAGGGATCGTGGCCACCTATCTCGACGAGGTGCTGGCGGGAGCGGCCGTCTGCCACAGCGGGCGCGTCCACGTGACAGGGGAGCTCGCCGTCCGCTACCTCAAGCCGACGCCCATCGAGCGTGCGCTGCTCGGCCGTGCCCGCGCGATCAGGGAAACCCCGAAGTACCTCGAGCTCCAGGGGACGCTGGAAGATCTCGAGACAGGCGAGGTGGTCGCCACCGCGACCGGCCGCTTCTTCCCGGTGCCCGACGCCCCCTGACCCAGGCGCCGAGGCCGGTCCCGGTGGGCGCGACACTGGGCTCGACGTCCCCGCTCCACTCGACCTCGCGCGGCAGGCACATCCCGAGTCCGGCCGCCACCGAGTCCGGCCGCCACTTCTCAGCATTACAGCCTTCCGGTAGAATGAGCCGGCGAGCCGACGTCATGGCCGACAAACGCGTCCGCGCGATCGTGAAGGGCGCTCTCGAGGAGCTCGAGCGCGCCGGGAGCCGTCGGGACCTCGAGCAGGTCCGGGTGAAGTACCTCGGCAAGAAGGGGCTTCTCACCCAGCTCCTGCGGGCGATGCCCTCGCTGCCGCCGGCCGAGCGTCCGATCGTGGGCCGCGAGGCGAACGAGGCCAAGACCGAGATCGAGGCCGAGCTCGGGCGGCGCCTGGCTGCCGTCGAGAGCGCCGAGCGGCGGGCGCGGCTGGCCGCCGACCGGGTCGATCTCACCCTGCCGGGGCGCCGCATCGTCCCGGGCCGGATTCATCCCCTGGCGCGGGTCCTCGACGAGATCATCGACGTCTTCGTGGGCCTCGGGTTCGCGGTGGCCGAGGGGCCCGAGGTCGAGACCGACTACTACAACTTCGAGGCCCTCAACATCCCGAAGGACCACCCCGCGCGGGACATGCAGGACACCTTCTACGTCTCGGAGGAGATCCTGCTCCGCACCCACACCTCCCCGGTCCAGGTCCGGACGATGGAGCGCCAGAGGCCGCCGGTGCGGATCATCGTCCCGGGCAAGGTCTACCGCCGTGACGCCGACATCACGCACTCGCCGATGTTCCAGCAGGTGGAGGGGCTCGCGGTGGATCGCGGCATCACGATGGGCGACCTCAAGGGTACCCTCGAGCTCTTCGCCCGGGAGCTCTTCGGTGCGGAGAGCCGCATCCGTTTCCGGCCCTCCTTCTTCCCCTTCACCGAGCCGTCGGCCGAGGTCGACGTCCTGTGCTTCCTGTGCAAGGGCGCCGGGTGCCGCGTGTGCAAGGCGTCGGGATGGCTCGAGATCCTGGGCTCGGGCATGGTGCACCCCCAGGTCCTGCGCACCGTCGGCTACGACCCCGAGGAGGTCACGGGCTGGGCCTTCGGGATGGGCGTGGAGCGGGTCGCCATGCTCAAGTACGGGATCGACGACATCCGACTGTTCTTCGAGAACGACCTCCGGTTTCTGGCGCAGTTCTAGCCGGCGATGAAGATCCCGTACCGCTGGCTCCGCGAGTTCGTCGACACCGAGGCGACACCGGCCGAGGCCGCCGAGCGCCTCACCATGGCCGGCATCGAGGTGGCCTCCGTGACCCCCGTCGTCACGCGTCTCAGCGGCGTCGTCGTGGGCGAGGTGACCGACGTGGCCTCGCATCCGGCCGGGGGG
>DASYQW010000349.1 GCA_036005065.1 Candidatus Methylomirabilota bacterium
AGGTTAGAGGCGGCTTCCCAGAGAGCCAGCGGTCCGTCGGCGCGCCGTGATCGTCGACTGCCACGCGCACCTCTTGCCGCCCGAGCGGATGGCGAAGCTGATCCGGTGGACGCGCCGGTTCAGCCCGGTGCATCCGATCCCGGAGACCGTGACCGTGGAGACCCTCGTCGCGGAGTACGCGCGGGAAGGCGTCGGCCAGGTCTGGAACTTCGCCCACGCGATCTTCCCCCAGGAGACGGACCCGCTCAACGACTGGAACGCGGCCCTGGCCGCGCGCCACCCGCAGATCCTGGCGTTCGGCACCTGTCACCCGAGGGCGCCGGAGCCGCTCGCCGTCGTCGACCGCTGCCTGGCGGGCCACGGGTTCGTCGGGATGAAGTTCCACCCCTTCGTGCAGCGCTTCACGCCCTGGGAGGCCGGGCTCTTCCCGATCTACGAGCGGATCGCCCGCTACGGCCGGATCGTCGTCTTCCACACGGGCTTCGAGGAGTTCTACGGAGGCGCGCTCCCGATCGCCGGCTTCGAGGCGATCCTGGCCGCGTTTCCGGAGCTCCCGGTGGTCTTCGCGCACGCCAACTACCCGCGGATCGGCGAGGCCTTCGAGCTGGTGGCGCGGCACCCGAATCTCTACCTCGACACCGTCCACGCCTTCGCGCCGGTCGCCCAGACGTGGGACCGGCGCGACGGGGCATCCACGTGGGCCGAGCTTCGGCGGGGCATCGAGGCGTTTCCCGACCGCGTCATGTTCGGGACCGATCATCCGTCGGGGACGGGGACGCTCGCCGAGATGTACCGTGACCTCCACGCCTTCGGACTGGCCCCCGGCGTCGAGGCGCGGCTGCTCGGCGACACCGCGCGGGGCCTGGTGGAGCGGACGCGAGCCCGCGGGTCGGCGAGGTGAGGGGCCGCGAGCCAATGGCCCTGGCGCACCACTGCTTGATGAGTGCGGTGGGGGGTCTGGGGGTGGAGCGCCGCCGCTCCTCCCCAGGATGAGCTGAGGGCCGGAGGCGTGGCCCGCGCCCTGCCGGCGGCGACCGCGGCGCCTCTCGGGTGGCGAGCGACGCTCGGCCTCGAGCACCTCGCGATGGGGGGCGCCGTGCTCGCCCTCGCCGTGCTCGTGGTGCTCCCGCTCCTCTCGCTCGTGGGAGGGAGCCTCACCGCCGAGGGGCGCCTCACGCTCGAGCACTTCCGGAGCGCCTTCGGGCAACGGCTCTACGTCCAGGCCAGCCTGAACTCACTCGTCCTCGGCGTGGCGACGGCGGTGCTGAGCATCCTGATCGGCTTCCCGATGGCCTGGGCGGTGAGCCGGACGGACCTCCCGGCGAAGGCCTTCGTGCACCTGACCGCCACCCTCGCCTACCTCACGCCCCCGTTCCTGACCGCGATCGCCTTCGTCAACCTCGCCAGCCCCAACGCCGGGCTCTGGAACCGCCTCGTCCGCGACACCCTCGGCTGGTCCGGCCTCACCGTCGACATCTTCACCATGCCCGGGCTGATCGGGGTGACGGCGCTCCACACGTTCCCCTTCGTCTACTTCCTGGCCGCCAGCGCGCTCACGTCCGTCGACGCCTCGGTCGAGGACGCGGCGCGGATCCTCGGCGCCGGCCGGTGGCGGATCGCCATCCGGATCACGGCCCCGCTGGTGGCGCCGGCCGTGCTCTCGGGGGCGCTGCTGGCGTTCGTGAACGCCATCGCGCTCTTCGGCTCCCAGGCGATCCTGGGACTGCCGGGACGCGTCTTCACGCTGCCGACCCGGATCTACACGCTCTTCGACTACCCGCCGCAGTACGGACTGGCCTCCGCCCTCTCGCTCGTCTTCGTCGCCCTGACCGTCCTCGCCCTCGCCCTCCAGCGAGCCTACCTGGCCAAGCGCTCGTACGTCACGCTCGGCGGCAAGGGGATGCGGCGGGAGCCCGTCGCGCTCGGCCGCGCCCGCTGGGGCGTGCTCGCCTTCTGCGTGGCCGTCTTCCTGGTCGCGATCGTAGCCCCCTACGCGACACTGGTGGCGGTCTCATTCAGCCGATCCTGGGGGCTCCAGTTCTGGCAGAACCTGACGCTGGCCCATTACCGCTTCGTCCTCTTCGAGTACGACGTGACGCGGCGGGCGATCCTGAACAGCCTGATCCTGGCCACTCTGACCGCCACCACGGCGGTCCTGCTGGGAAGCGTGATCAGCTGGCTCGACCTCCGCACGCGCATCGTGGGCCGCCGGTGGCTCGACTATGCGTCACTGGTGCCGCTCGGCTTGCCCGGTATCGTGATGGCGGTGGCGCTGATCCAGTTCTGGCTCCGGGTGCCGGTGCCGCTCTACGGCACCCTCGCGATCCTGCTCCTCGCCTACACGGCGCGCTTCATCCCGCTCGGCGTGCGGGCGGCCAACGCCGCCCTCCGCCAGGTGGATCCCTCGCTCGAGGAGACGGCGCGGATCACCGGGGCCGGCTGGCTTCGCACCCTGCGCCGCGTCACGCTGCCCCTCTGTCGGCCGGGTCTGGTGGCCGGGTGGCTGCTCGTCTTCGTCCCCGCCATCCAGGAGCTGAGCGCCTCCATCCTCCTCTTCAGCGCGGAGTCCATCACCCTGGCCGTCGCGGTGTACAACCTCTACGAGACGGGGTACCTGGAACCGGTGGCGGCGCTCGCCATCGTGAACATGGTCATCATCGCGGTGGCGCTGGCGCTGGCCCGCCGCCTGGGCCGGGGCGCGGCCGGCGGCGAGCGCGTGGCCGTGTCCCAGTGACGGCGGCTTCAGAGTTGATCCGGGGCGTGGCCAGGCGAGGACGACGAGAAGCCGCGGGCTGCTGGTGGGGGGGTTTGGGGGGGCAGCGGCAGCAGGCGCTCCCGCCCCAAGCTTACCTGATGGCGGGCATCGAGATCCGGAGGCTGTCGAAGGGGTACGGCGGCCCGCCGGCCGTCCAGGACCTGAGTCTCGAGATCGGCGACAACCAGTTCGTCACGCTGCTGGGGCCCTCGGGCTGCGGCAAGACGACGACCCTCCGGCTCCTCGCCGGTTTCCTCGCCCCCGACGCCGGCGAGATCCGCGTCGGCGGGCGGCTCCTCTCGTCGGCTGCCGGGGTGATCCCGCCCGAAAAGCGCGGCATGGGGATGGTGTTCCAGAACTATGCCGTCTGGCCGCACATCAGCGTCTACGACAACGTCGCGTTCGGCCTCGAGGTGCGCAAGGTCCCCCGGGCGGAGGCGCGGCGGCGGGTCGGGGCGGTGCTGGAGCTGGTCAACCTGGCGGGGCTCGAGGCCCGGTATCCGGGCCAGCTCAGCGGCGGGCAGCAGCAGCGGGTGGCGCTGGCCCGCAGCCTCGTCGTCGAGCCGAGCATCCTGCTCCTGGATGAGCCGCTCAGTAACCTCGACGCCAAGCTCCGCGAGCGCATGCGCTGGGAGCTCAAGGAGCTCCAGCGCCGGACCGCCATCACCTTCGTGTACGTGACACACGACCAGTCGGAGGCGCTGGCGCTGTCCGATCGGATCGCGGTCATGTACCAGGGCCGGCTCCTGCAGTACGGCACCCCGCGGGAGGTCTACGCCCAGCCGGCCGATCGGACCGTCGCCGACTTCATGGGGCTCGTCAACCTCGTCCCGGGTCGCGTCGTCGCGGTGGGCGATGAGAGTGCCGTGGCCCTCGGCGGTCCTCACCCGGTGCGCCTGGCGATTCCTCCGGGCCTCCGGGACGGACAGGCCGTTCAGGTGGCGATCCGCCCCGAGAACGTCCGGCTGGCGGCGGACCCGCCGCCCGGGCCCGGCCCCGGCGAGGCCCTGCTCCCGGGCCGGGTGGTCGCCGCCACCTTCCTGGGGAACCTGACCGACTATCACGTCGCGCTCGACGACGGCCCGCGCCTCCGCGTCCAGGCCCATCCGCTCGAGCGCTTCGAGGTCGGCCAGCGGGTCACCCTCCGGCTCGACACCTCCCAGTGCGCCGTGTTCCAATGAGCCGGCGGTGCTCGAGGCGTTCTTCGGCCAACCCGACCCGGTCTACCGCGGGTAAGCTCGGGAGGCGCCCATGGTCTGGATCCGCGCGCTGACGCTCGCCGCCGTCCTCGGGACGGCTCTGTCACCGCTCTTCGCCCAGCCGGGCGCCGGGCCCGATCCGGTCGACCTGGCTGCCGCCAAGCGCGAGGCCACCGTCACCTGGTACACGTCCACGCCCGTCGAGACCGCCCAGAAGATCGCCAAGCTGTTCGAGGCGGAGACCGGCGTCCGCGTGCAGCTCTTCCGCTCGGGGGGCTCCGCCATCCTCCGCCGGTTCCTCCAGGAGGTGGACGCCGGGAAGCTCGCCGCCGACGTCGTCACCATCTCCGACCCGGCGGCGGCCGGCATGCTGATCAAGCGGGGCCTCCTCACGCCGTTCCGGCCGAAGCACTTCGACAAGATTCCGGCCGAGGTGAAGGATCCCCAGGGCTATCACATCGCCCAGCGGCTGAACCTGGTCGGCATGGCCGCCCGCACCGACCGGGGCCTCGAGCTGCCGAAGAACTGGACGGACCTGACCGAGCCTCGCTACCGGGACAAGCTGGTCATGTCGGACCCCTCGTTCACGGCGCTCCAGCTCATGACGGTGGGGACGCTGTCGCGGAAGTACGGGTGGGGCTACTACGAGAGGCTGCGGGCCAACAACGTCATGATCGTCCAGGGACACCAGCAGGTCTCGGAGACCCTCAAGCGCGGGGAGCGGCTCGTCGCCGCCGAGGGGCTCGACTCCTACACCTGGAAGGAGCGCGAGGCCGGGCACAAGATGCAGACCCTGTTCCCGACCGACGGGGCCTTCGCGATCCCGGCCCCCACCTTCGTGATCAAGGGCGCGCCGCACCCCCACGCGGCGAAGGCCCTGGCCGAGTTCATGATCGGCGACACCGTCCAGGGGCTCTTCCCCGGCGAGGGGATCTACGCCGCGCGGTCGGACATCCCCCCGCCGCCCGGCAACCCGCGGCTGGCCGAGATCAAGCTCCTGCCCGTCGACTACGACGCCATCGAGAAAGAGGCGGCGGCCCTCAAGAAGCGCTTCAACGAGATCTTCCAGTAGCGGGTCCTCACCCGGACAGGCGCACCTTCCGGCTGGCCTGCCACTGGATCAGGTGGACCCGGTGGCCGACCTGCCGGCCGGTCGCGGGCTCCAGGCGGAAGCCCCCGTAGAAGGTCGTGGTCTCGAGCGCGTGGGCGGCGCGGAGGAGCGCCGCATCGTCCAGGCTCCCGGCCCGGCGCACGCACTCGACGAGGATCACGCCGAGGGCGAAGGCCTGGGCCGCTGGATAATCCGGGCGCCGCCCGAACGTTGCCTCGAAGGCCGCGCAGAACCAGGCGGCGTCCGGGCCGGAGCGGGGCGTCGGCTCGAGACCGGGCTCCCACTGGCTCGGCCCGATCACGCCTTCCGCGAGCTGGCCGAGCTCGGCGTGAAAGGCGTCGAGTCCGGCGGCGACGACGGCGAGACGGGTCGTGGGGGGCAGCCGCCCGCGGTGCCTCACCAGCTCGATGTCGTCTCGGAAGCTCCCGACGCCCACCAGCAGGTCCGGCCCGAAGGCGGCCGTCTCTGCGAGGAGCGAGTCCACGTCGCGAAGCGGTGAAGCGAACGGAGTCCGGCGGATCGCGTCAAAGCCGGCGGCCCGCGCTCCATCGGCCGCTCCCTCGGCCACGTGTCCGGCGAAGTCTCCCCGCTCCGCACAGAGGATGCTGAGCCGGCGTGCCTCGGGGTCGTGACGCCGGACCCAGGCAGGCAGGGCGCGCAGATAGTCGCTGGCCGGGCTCGGCATGCTCACCAGCCGGCGTCCGCCCGGCTGGAAGATCGCGTCCGAGGCGCCGCCGTGGTTCCAGAGCACCTTGCCGCGGGCCTCGACCAGCGGCGCCACCGCTTCCGTGAGCCCGCTCGAGTAGGGGCCCACGAGGAAATCCACGCGGTCGTAGGTCAGCAGATGGCGGACCGTCTCCTCCGCGCGCGCGGCCCGGCTCTCGTCATCGAGGCAGTGGAGCCGGAGCGGCCGGCGCGGGCCCTCGGGGCCGAGCGACAGCCCGCCGGCCCCCGCCACCCAGTCGGCCCAGAGCCGGAGGCCCCGAAAGGCCTGCTCGCCCTGGAGCTGGAACCGCCCGCTGAGGGAGAGGGAGACCCCGGCGACCAGCTCGCGCGGGAAGCTCAGCCGGCGTCCCGGCGGCACGCGTCACACGGACACTCGACCCTGAGCCGGGTGAAGGGATAGATCCCCGTGGAGTGGCGGTCGCTCCACACGACCTTGATCGCATACCGCCCCACGAGCGAGATGTCGAGGGCACGAATGTCGGCCGGAATGGTGGCCGGCTGTATCATCCGCTCGCCGGTCAGCTCGTTGACGCAGGCGGCGCAGGGACACCGCTCCCGCAGGGTCTTGTTCGGATAGACGGTCAGGTGCCCGTCGGCCCAGGTGATGTGGATCTCGCGATCCGCGACCCGACGGATCTCGACGGGACTCGTCGCCTCGGGGCCCGGGCCCGGCCCGTCGGGCGCCCGACTACTTGAGCGTGGCCCCATGGAAAGCGCGTGAAGTAGGCAAGGCCCCGAGGTCAGCTCACGTGGGCCGTCGCCGGGCGGGTGCCGGACTCGCCATAGGGACGCACGAGCGGCGCCAGCGCGCGCCGCTGGGCCTCGTCGGCGGCGGCCAGCGGCGCGGCGGGCAGGCCGTTGCCGATGCCGAGGAGCGCGCACGCCGCCTTGAGCGCCGCCAGCCAGGGCCCCTGCCGGTAGACCGCCACGAGCTCGGCGATCTCGGCCTGGAGGCTCCGGCAGGCGACGGCATCGCCGCGCGCGGCGGCCGCCCGCAGCGCGACGAACAGCGCCGGCGCGACGTTGGCGAGCCCCGGCACGAGGCCGTCGGCCCCCTGAAGGAGACTGGCCGCCGCCAGCGACTCGTTGCCCTGGAGGACGCGGAAGTCCGACCGCGCGCGCTTGACGGCCAGGAGCACGAGGAAGGTCTCGAAGTCGCCGGCCGAGTCCTTGATCCCGAGCACGCGCGGCTCCCGAGCCAGGGCCGCCACGGTGTCCGGCGCCAGCGTGTGGTGCGTCGACTGCGGGATGTTGTAGAGCAGCGCCGGCAGCGAGGTCGCGGCCATGACGGCCTCGACGTGACGCCGCTGGGTCGCGGCGTCCACCGGGAAGTAGTAGGGCGAGCCCAGCACGATGGCATCGGCCCCCTCGCCGGCGGCCTGCCGGGCGGCCTCGGCGGCCGGCCCCGTGGCGGGAAGCATGACGCCGACCAGGACCGGCACCCGGCCGGCCGCCGCCCGGTGAGCGGCCCGGACCACGGCGCCGCGCTGGGCCGTCGTGAGCCATGCCCCTTCCCCGCAGCCGCCGAGGACGAAGAGGCCGCTGGCGCCGCCGGCCAGCACATGCTGGACGAGGCGGCCCATCGCGGCGGCGTCGGGGTCGCCGGAGGCGGCCAGGGGGGAGATGAGCGGCGGGATCACCCCGCTCAGGGCGGTATCCCAGGACCAGAGCGGACCCATGACGCATTCCACGATAGGATCCGACAACCGCGTTGACAAGCCCCTCGCCCGCGACTAGACTCCGCGAGTCGGCCTCGGCACCCCGCCGAGAAGGCCGTGACAGCATGAGGAGGGCCCCATGTCGGCAAAACGGAAGGGCGTGACCAGGCGTGACTTTCTTCGCGACGCGGCGCTGGCGACGGGGGTGGCCGCCCTCGCCGGCTCCTCGTCGCTGGCCTTTGCCCAGGCTGCCGGCAAGGGGCCCGAGCCGAAGCTCGGCGGGCAACTCATCGGCAAGCTGGAGGGGCCCGAGCTGATCCTGGACCCGGCCAAGTGGCCGAAAAAGTTCAGCGAGGCGCCGATGCTGGCCGAGCTGGTCAAGGCGGGCAAGCTGCCGCCCGTCGACCAGCGCGTGCCGGCCGAGCCGCTCGTCATCAAGCCCGTCCACTCGATCGGCCGATACGGCGGGACGTGGCGGCGGGGCTTCACCGGGCCCGGCGACAGCGAGAACGGCAACCGCATCGTCTCCGCGGACAAGCTCCTGTTCTGGGAGTACACGGGCACGAAGGTCATGCCGTCCGTCGCGCGGCAGTGGCTTCTGGCTGACGACGGGAAATCGGTGACCCTGTACCTCCGCAAGGGGCACAAGTGGTCGGACGGCAAGCCGTTCACCGCGGACGACTTCGTGTTCTGGTACGAGGACGTCTACCTCAACAAGGAGCTCGTCCCCACGCCGCACCCGGATTTCATGATCAACGGCAAGTCCGGGGTCATCAAGAAGGTCGACGGGACGACCGTCCTGTTCGAGTTCCCGGAGCCGAACTACCTGTTCCTCGACATCCTGGCCGGGAGCACGGCCATGGGCGGGGGCCAGGCGCTCTGGCAGATGGACGGCCGCACCATGGGCGCCTACATGCCCGCCCACTACATCAAGCAGTTCCACCCGAAGTACTCGTCCAAGGACGAGGTCGACCGGAAGGCCAAGGCGGCCGGCTTCGACGGCTGGATCGCCTACATCAAGAACCGGTGGGACTGGCGCCTCAACCCCGAGCTGCCGGTCCTGACTCCCTGGAAGACGGTGACCCCCATCAACAACCCCACCTGGGCGATGGAGCGGAACCCGTACTTCTACGAGGTGGATACGGCGGGGAACCAGCTCCCGTACATCGACCGGCTCCAGATGACCCTGGCCGAGAACCTCGAGGTGCTGAATCTCCGGGCCATCGGCGGCCAGTACGACCTCCAGGAACGCCACACCGCGATGACGAAGCTCCCGGTGTTCCTCGAGAACCGGGACAAGATCGGGTACGACGTCCGGCTCGACCCCGCCCTGAACGGCTCCGACGCCACCCTCCAGACGAACCAGGCCTACGACGCGGATCCCGAGGTCGCCAAGTGGCTCCACACCGCCGATTTCCGGCGGGCGCTCTCGATGGGGATCGACCGGGACCAGCTCAACGAGACGTTCTGGCTCGGGATCGGAGTGCCCGGCTCCACCGCCCCCAGCGAGACCACGCCGTACAACCCGGGGCCGGAGTGGCGGAAGAAGTGGTCGACCCTCGACGTCAAGCAGGCCAACGCGCTCCTCGACAAGGTCGGTCTCTCGAAGAAGGACGGGGAGGGCTATCGCCTGCGGGCCGATGGCAAGGGCCGGCTCCGGATCGAGCTCTTGACCTCGGCCGGAGCCTTCATCCCCCACGCCCAGATCGCCGAGATGATCAAGGAGCAGTGGAAGAAGATCGGGATCCAGGCCGACGTCAAGGAAGTCGAGCGGAGTCTCTACTTCACCCGCATCCGGGGCAACGAGCACCAGATCGCCATCTGGGCGAACGATGGCACCGAGCTCCTCTACCTGTTCCCCCGACACGGCCTGCCGGTAGACCCTGCCGAGGCTCACCTCGGGCACCCCATCGCCGCCTGGTACGCCTCGGGCGGCAAGCAGGGAAAGAAGCCGGAAGATCCCCAGCTCCTCAAGGCCCTCGAGCTGTTCCGCACGGCGAACGGACAGAAGCTGCCCGAACGTATCAAGATCGCCCAGGAGATCTTCAAGATCATGGTCGACGGGCAATACTCCATCGGGACGGTCGGCCAGTCGCCGGCGACGATGGGCGTCCGGATCGTGAGTCGGAAGATGGGGAACATCCCGTCGAGGCAGATCAACGCCCAGCACTGCCGGACGCCGGGGACGTCCCAGCCGTCGACCTTCTATTTCAAGGCGTAGTGGGTCCTCGACTCTCTCCTTCACCCTCCACCCTCTCCCCCGCTTGGGGGGAGAGGGCAGGGTGAGGGGCGGCTAGCCTCAGATGCTCGCCTACCTCGTCGGCCGGCTGATCCTCGCCATCCTGACCATCTGGGCGATTTCCGTCCTCTCGTTCGTCATCATCCAGCTGCCGCCGGGCGACTACATCACGTCGTACATCGCCCAGATGTCCGCCTCGGGCGGATTCGTCTCGGAGCAGGAGGTGGAGGCCCTCCGCCGGGAGTATGGCCTCGACCAGCCCATGTGGATCCAGTACCTCCGGTGGATGAAGCTCGTGATGCAGGGCCGGTTCGGCATGGCGCTGGAGTGGAAGCGCCCCGTGTCGGAGGTCATCGGGGACCGGCTCTGGCTCACGATGGTCGTCTCGGTGGCGGCGATCATCCTCACCTGGGCGCTGGCGCTCCCGATCGGCATCTACTCCGCCGTCCGGCAGTACTCCGCCGGCGACTACGCGGCGACCCTGGTGGGGTTCATCGGGCTGGCCATTCCGAGCTTCATGCTGGCCCTGGTCCTCATGTACCTGGGCTTCACCCTGTTCGGGGCCAACATCGGAGGCCTCTTCTCCGACGAGTTCGTCGAGGCGCCCTGGAGCCTGGCCAAGGCCTGGGACCTCGCCAAGCACCTTCCACTGCCCGCGCTCATCCTGGGTCTGGCCGGGACCGCCCAGCTCATCCGCATCATGCGGGCCAACCTGCTCGACGAGCTCCGGAAGCCCTACGTCGTCACCGCCCGGGCCCGGGGGCTCGCCGAGCACCGGGTGATCCTCAAGTACCCGGTGCGGGTGGCCCTCAACCCGTTCGCCAGCACGGTCGGGTACCTCCTGCCGTACGTGGTGTCGGGCAGCATCATCGTGTCGCTCGTGCTGAGCCTGCCGACGGTGGGGCCGCTCCTCCTCAAGGCCCTGGTCGCCCAGGACATGTTCCTGGCCGGGACCATCGTGCTGCTGCTGGGGGTCATGACGGTCATCGGGACCTTCGTCTCGGACCTCCTGCTCATGTGGATCGACCCCCGGATCCGGTTCGAGAGCAGAAAGTGAGAGCGGCGCTCGCGGTCGACGAAGCGGACCTGAAAGCCCCCGGTGTCGCCCGCGTCGCCGAGGAGCGCATCGCGGTCGCCACCCAGTGGCAGCTCATGTGGTGGCGCTTCCGGCGGCACCGCCTGGCCATGGCCGGCACCGTGGTCGTCGTGCTGGCCTACCTGGTCGTGGTGTTCGCGGACTTCCTGGCCTACTCGAACCCGCTGGCGTCCGAGGCCCAGCGCTCCCTGCTGCCGCCTCAGGGCATTCGATGGTTCGACGACGGCCGCTTCCATCCGCACGTCCACGGGCTCACGGGCCGGCGCGATCCCGCCACGCTCAAGCGCGTGTACACGCCGGACCCCACGCAGAAGATCCCGGTGCGCCTGCTCGTCCACGGCTTCGAGTACCGGCTGTTCGGCCTGATCCCGACCGACCGGCACCTCCTGGGGGTCGAAGGCGCGGACGCGGAGGCGACGCTCTTCCTCCTGGGCACCGACGACCAGGGGCGCGACCTGTGGTCCCGCCTCATGTATGCAACCCGGGCGTCGCTGACCATCGGGCTCGCCGGCGTGGCGCTGAGCCTCGTGCTGGGCGTCCTCCTGGGCGGCATCTCGGGCCTGTACGGTGGGGCGATCGACACGCTGATCCAGCGCGCCATCGAGATCCTCCGGTCGATCCCCACCATCCCGCTCTGGATGGGGCTGGCGGCCGCCTTGCCCAACGACTGGTCCGTCGTGCAGATCTACTTCGCGATCACCGTCATCATCTCGCTGGTCGGGTGGACGGAGCTGGCGCGGGTGGTCCGCGGCCGGTTCCTCTCCCTCCGGGAAGAGGACTTCGTGATGGCCGCCGAGCTGGCCGGGAGCAGCCGGGCCCGGATCATCGTGAGCCATCTGATCCCGTCGTTCCTGAGTCACATCATCGCGGCGACCACGCTGGCCATTCCGGCCATGATCATCAGCGAGACGTCGCTGTCCTTCCTCGGTCTCGGCCTCCGCCCGCCGGCCATCAGCTGGGGCGTGCTCCTCCAGCAGGCCCAGAACATCCAGTCGCTGGCCATCTCGCCCTGGCTCCTGCTGCCGGCCGTGCCCGTCACCATCGTGATCCTGGCCTTCAACTTCATGGGAGACGGCCTGCGCGACGCGGCCGACCCGTATGGCCAGTAATTTCGGAGGGGGGCCTGGCTCCCCTCCGATGCCTCCCCCCGGGTGGCGCCGGCAACGCCGGCGCTCGGAGCGCCTCGTCCGGGGTCGTGAGGTCGTGCTTCGCGTGGCCGTGGCGCGTGGGCTCGACGGGATTCGGAAGCGGAGCTAGGCGTGGGGGGGGTCCAGCCGATCCTCGAGGTGCGGGATCTGAGCACCTACTTCTTCCAGGACGAGGGGACGGTCAAGGCGGTCGACGGCGTCAGCTTCGACGTCCAGCCGGGCCGGACGCTCGGGATCGTCGGGGAATCGGGGTGCGGCAAGAGCGTGACCGCCCGCTCCATCCTCAGGATCGTGGAGCGGCCGGGCCGGATCGTGCGGGGCTCGATCCGGCTGCGGCGGCCGTCGCCGGCCGGGCCGGGGCGCCCTATGCCGGAGATCGACCTCGTCGCGCTCGACCCGAAGGGCGCCGAGATGCGCCACATCCGCGGCGGAGACATCGCGCTCATCTTCCAGGAACCGATGACCTCGTTCAGTCCCGTCCACACGATCGGAAACCAGATGACCGAAACGATCCGCCTCCACCAGGGCGCCGGCAAGGCCGAGGCGCGGGAGAAGGCGATCGAGACGCTGCGCCTGGTGGGCGTCCCCAGGCCGGAGCGGCGCGTCGATGAGTACGCCTTCCAGCTCAGCGGCGGGCTCCGGCAGCGGGCCATGATCGCACTGGCCCTGTCCTGCGGCCCCCGGATCCTCATCGCCGACGAGCCGACGACGGCCCTGGACGTCACCACCCAGGCCCAGATCCTGGACCTGCTGCGCTCCCTCCAGGCCAAGGAGAACATGGCCATCATCCTCATCACGCACAACCTCGGCGTGGTGGCCGAGATGTGCGACGAAGTCGCCGTGATGTACCTCGGGCGCATCGCGGAGGCCGGGCCGGTCGACGCCATCTTCCACGCCCCGCGGCACCCCTACACGCGGGCGCTCCTCCGCTCCATTCCCAGCATTCAGGCCCCGGTGCGCACGCGATTGCCGACCATCGCCGGGTCGATCCCGCACCCCTACAACCGTCCCGCCGGGTGCCCGTTCCACCCGCGCTGCCCCGACTTCATGCCAGGGACCTGTGACCGCGGGGAGCCGAGCTTGCGTCGCCTGGCCGCCGAGCAGGACGTGAGCTGCTTCCTCTATCCCTGATCGGGCACGGCATGGTGACCGGAGCGAACGGGACACGCCTGCTGGACGTCAAGAGCCTGCGGAAGTTCTTCCCGATCCAGCGTGGCCTCCTGCGTCGCGTGGTGGGGCAGGTCCGCGCCGTGGACGACGTGAGCTTCCACGTGGAGAAGGGCGAGACGCTGTCGCTGGTAGGGGAATCGGGCTGCGGGAAGACCACGACGGCGCGCTGCATCCTGCGGGCGCTGACTCCCACGGCGGGCGAGATCCGGTTCCGGACCGACGACGGCGCCGTGCTCGACGTCGCCACTCTGCCGAAGAGTCGGCTCCGCCCGCTGCGGCGCCAGATGCAGATGATCTTCCAGGATCCCTACTCCTCGCTGAATCCCCGGCGAACGTTGGCGGACATCGTGGCCGAGCCGCTGGTGGCCAATCGGATCGGCACCCGGCGGGAGCGGGGCGAGCGGGTCGCCGAGCTGCTGCGGCTGGTCGGGCTCCGGCCCGAGTACATGAGCCGGTACCCCCACGCCTTCAGCGGCGGCCAGCGCCAGCGGGTCGGCATCGCCCGCGCGCTCGCGCTGAGCCCGAGCCTCGTCGTCGCCGACGAGCCGGTCTCGGCCCTCGATGTGTCGGTGCAGGCCCAGATCCTCAACCTGATGCTGGATCTCCAGGGCCAGCTCGGGCTGACCTACCTCTTCGTGGCCCACGACCTTTCGGTGGTCAAGCACGTGAGCGATCGAGTGGCCGTGATGTACGTGGGGCAGATCGTCGAGGTCGCCGATACGGAGACCCTCTTCGTGACCCCCCGGCATCCCTACACGGAGGCCTTGCTGTCGGCGGTGCCGAAGCCGGATCCGCGGCTTCGCAGCCAGCGCATCGTCCTCGAAGGGGAGGTGGCGGATCCCGCCCATCCCCCCGCGGGGTGCTATTTCCACCCGCGCTGCCGCTTCGCCACCGACGTGTGCCGCACGCTGGCGCCGGGACTCCGGGAGATCGCGCCCGGGCACCTCGTGCGCTGCCACCGGGCGGAGGAGATCGTCCTGAAGGGCGTCGCCGACTAGCCGGGTCGCCCGGGAGGAGTCGAACATGGCCGACACGCCCCACAAGGTCGCCATCATCGGGCCGCTCCTCGACGATCCGGCCGGCCCCGAGTGGGCCGCGCTCGCCCGAGCCGGCGCCACCGTCATCCCGGCCAGAGGCGGAAGCGAGGACGAGGTCATCGGCTCCTGTGCCGACGCCGACGTGGTGATGTGCCTGTCGGGAGCGCCGTTCACCGAGCGCGTGTTCGCGAGCCTGCCGCGGCTCCTGTTCCTTCAGCAATGCAGCGTCGGCTTCGACCGGATCGACCTCGATGCGGCGACCCGCCACGGCGTCATGGTGGCGAACAGCCCGCTCTTCTGCATCGAGGAGGTGTCGGATCACGCCGCCATGCTGATCCTGGCCTGTGCCCGCAAGCTCCCGCAGCAGCTGCACGCGGCGACCCGCCACGGGTGGAACCGCCTGGCCGCGCTGGACGACGCGGGTCCGATCCACCGGCTGCGGGGGAAGACGCTCGGCTTCGTCGCCTTCGGCCGGATCGCGCGGCTCGCGGCCGAGAAGCTCGCCGGCTTCGGCCTCACGTACCTGGCTTACGACCCCCTGCTCGGGCCCGGCGACGTTGACCGGTGGAAGGTCGAGCTCGTCACGCTGGACGAGCTCTGTCGCCGGTCCGACGTCGTCTCCATGCACGCCCCGCTGAATCCGGTGACGCGCCACATGCTCGGCGAGGCCCAGTTCCGGGCGATGAAGCCCACCGCCTACTTCGTCAACACCTCCCGCGGCGCCACCGTGGACCAGGCGGCGCTCATCCGGGCGCTACAGGAGGGCTGGATCGCCGGCGCGGGGCTGGACGTGCTCGAGAAGGAGCCGCCGGACCCCCAGGATCCGATCCTCGCGCTTCCGAACGTCCTCCTCACGCCTCACACCGCCGGCTACAGCCTCGACGCCATGGCCGACAACCGGCGTCAGACCGTGGCCCAGGTGATCCGCGTGCTCGCCCGCGACTGGCCGACGGTGCTCCTCAATCCCGACGTGAAGCCCCGGGCGCGCTTCCGCCCGGCATCCGGTCAGCGGTAGGCGCTTCGTCCCCCGGTCAGCGGGCCCGAGGCCCCGTCAGCCGAGGCGGAGGCTCGGGCTCGGCGGTCCGCCATGCCCGGTAGATCTCCTCCACGCGCTGGTGCGCCTCCTTGAGAGCCGTCTCCGGGGAGAGCCCGCCGATCACCGCGCGGGCCGCCATGTCGGTGAGCACGTTCTGGCTCTGGACGTCCACCGCGGCCGGCGTCATGGGCCCCGGATAGCCGGGGTGGACGCCGCGGAGGGAGTTCTGAAGGATGGCCTCCGCGTTCGCGTCTTCCTTCCAGTAGGGGTCGCGGGCCCGCGCCGTGTACACGGGGCCGGCCACGCCGATCGAGGCCCGGACGTACTCGGCGAAGCGCTTCTCGTCCTCCACCCAGCGGATCATGTCCTCGGCCAGCTGGAAGCCGGGGCCCCTGGCGAAGACGCCCCAGCTGTAGAGGTTGCTCGCCAGGAAGCTCCCGGCCGGGCCACCAGGGGTCGGCACGAGGAGGGTCCTCGACGCCAGGAGCCTCTGGACCAGGGCATAGTAGAGGCTCGGGCCGTTGTTGGTGGTCACGAGCTTCCCGGCCAGGTAGGCCTCGTTATTCGACACGTCGGTCCAGTCCATGACGCCCGGGGGCTGGATCTTGTGCTTCAGGATGCTGTCGACCGCGAACTGGAGGGCCTTGAGGTTCGCCTCGCGGTTCGAGGTGGCGAGGGCGGGCTTCCCGTCATTGTCCCAGACGCCCCCACCATAGTCCCAGAGGAGGCTCTGCATGAAGCCCTCGCCGTCGTCGCAGCGGTTCAGGGTCTGCCCGAAGCCCCAGAGATCCTTGACCGGGTTCTGGGTCTTCCGGGCGAACGCGATCACGTCAGGATCGTAGAGCTTCGGGGGCGTCAGGCCCTTGTCCTCCATGACGTCCTTGCGGATGTAGAAGGCGTTGATCATCGTGTAGCGCGGCACGGCCAGGACCGTCCCATCCACCTTGGTGGTCCCGGCGGCGCCCGGGAGCAGCCCGCCCCGGGCTGCCGCCAGCTCGGTGGCGAGCTTGCTGACGTCCTGCAGCAGCGCCTTGTAGCGTATGGGTCCGAAGGCATTCATCTCGGTCACATGCGGCAGACCGGTTTCGACGCCCGCCCTGAGTCGTTGGTCACGCTCGCCGAACGTGGCCCAATCGATCGCCGGGGTGAGCTTGCGTTCCTTGGCCCAGGCCTCGATCTGTTTGGCCAGGACGTCGTTGACGCCCGGGACGAAGCTCCGGAAGAGCCAGGCGAAGAACGGCGGGCGCGTCTGAGCCCCCGCCATCCGCCGGAGCACGCTCGGGCCGGCCACGGCGCCGCCGGTCAGGATGGCAGCCCGGCGCAGAAATTCCCGCCGGGCGATGAGCCCCGCATCGAGCTGCTCCGCCAGGTGCCGGAGCCGACGATCCATCCAAGCCCCCTTTGCCTGCAGGAAACGCCGGTCGATCCAGCCTAGCCCGCCGAGTGGATGGGGTCAAGACACGGCGCAGTTCTGTTAAGCTGTTCCCGTGCTCGCGACCCCGCGCCGTACGCTCGCCGCGTCGATGGTGGCGCTGGCGCTGATCCTGCCCAACGTCATTCGCCCACCCGGGGCCCGCGCGCAAGCGCCCCCGCACGACCCGCTCCAGGGGATGGACCCGAGCGGCCGCATCCCCAAGGTGCCCTTCCCGTCCGACCTGCCGGAGCCGACGCGGTGGCGCTACATTCCGGAAGGACGCATCAAGCCCGGCAACATCTTCGAGCGCTTCCTGGTGACGACCTTCATCGCGCCCCAGTTCTTCTTCGAGGAGGACGTGGGCCTGGGCGGGGGGATCGCGCTCACCGACATCGACTTCCGCAACGAGCGCCGGCGCGAGTTCCTCGGGGCCTTCTTCACCTACACGACCGAAGGCCAGCAGAAGTATCGGCTGATCTGGCGCCGCTATCTGTACCATCAGGATTTGCCGAGCGGCGGCGTGATCGTGGAAGAGCGGAGCGCCCTCGGCCTGGCCGGGGGCTACGAGAAGACGCTCACCCGGCGCTTCTTCGGCCTGGGGCCCAGGACGCGAGAGAGTGACGAGACGAGCTACATCGACGAGGTCGTGGATCTCGGCCTCCGCGGCGACCTGGCCCTGCCGCGGCCCGGCAGCGACTGGATCGCCACCCTGGGCCTTCGGGGCGCCCACCACAACCTCGCGGCCGGCCGGGTGTCCGGCCGGCCGACCACCGACCAGGTCTTCCCGGATCTATTCGCGGCCGGCGACGGCCGCGACAGCCTCACCCTCACGACCGGCTTTCGCTACGATACCCGCGACAGCCAGCACCAGCCCTACGGGGGGTGGCGCCTGGGCGTGTCCGCCGATACCTCGGTGTGGCAGGACCCGGGCACCGCGGGGACCGTCTTCACGGCCTATTCCGACGTGGCCATTCCGGTGCCCCCGCTCTTCCACCGGGGGGGCGACGTGCGGGAAGAGAACCCCCCGACCGACACGGTGGCCCTGGGGGTCGCCGTCGACACCACCGCCGGTGATCTGCCCTTTTATGCCCTGCCGAGCCTGGGCGGCACCCACACGCTTCGCGGCTACATCGCCAACCGCTTCACCGGCAACTCGGCGTGGCACGCGGTCGCCGAGTACCGCTTGTGGGTGATCCCGCGCGGCGTCGCGTTCACGCCCACCCTTCGCATCGAGCGCCTGGGCTTCGCCCTGTTCGCCGAGGCCGGGACCGTCGCGGATAGCCTGGGCAAGCTTCCGGACGCCGCCGTCCACACGAGCTACGGGATCGGCTTCCGGATGGCGCTCGAGCGCACCGCGCTGTTCCGCGTGGACCTGGGGTTCTCGCCGGAGGGCACGAACCTCACCCTGGGCTTCGGCCTGAGCTTCTGACGCTTCGTGAAGGAATCAGGCCTCGGGACTCCGCTCCACCACGAGGGAGACCTCGTCCTCGAGCGACCGGCCGCGGTTCCCCGGTCGCACGCGCCACCCCGGGTGCTGCCGGATCACCTGCACCGCGGCCTGCACGAGCTTCGGCACGATCTCGGCGTGGAATTCCCGAACCCAGAGGTAGCCATCCCGCTCGCCCGCATAGTCCTCGGGAAACTCGCAGCGGAGATCCAGCCGTAGGATGAAGTCCCGCTCCTCGACGTAGCGCATGCGCACTCCTGACCGACTTGATTCGAAGAGGTGAAATATTGTACCCCTGCCAGAGCAGGCCCGAAGCCTCAGAGGAGGGGATATGTCGATCCACGCCGCCTTCGCCAAGCTCTCGCCGACGACGCTGGCCGACGTCCTGACGCGTGACCGGGTCATGGACATCGGCATCCGGCCGCTCTGGTCCGGGATGCCGCGGGTGGCCGGCCCGGCCTACCCGGTCCGCTGCCCGCCGGGGGACAACCTGATGCTTCACGCGGCCATCTATCGCGCCGAGCCCGGGGCCGTCATCGTGGTCGAGGCGGGCGACACCGACTACGCGGTGGCCGGCGGCAACGTCTGCCTGGTCGCCCAGAAGCGGGGGATCGCCGGCTTCGTCGTCGACGGGGCGATCCGGGACCTCGCCGAGGCGCGTGAGAACCGGTTCCCGGTGTTCGCCCGCGGGGTGATCCCGATTCCCGGCGCCAAGGACGCCGTCGGGGTCCTCGACGGACCCGTTCGATGCGGCGGCGTCGAGGTCTGCCCGGGCGATGTCGTGGTGGCGGACGAGGAGGGCATCGTGGTGGTGCCGGCCGGGCGGGCCGCGGCCGTGCTGAAGGCCGCCGAGGCGCGGGCGGCCAAGGAGGCCGGCGAGACCCTGGAGAGCTGGGAGGCCGCCCATCGGGCCCGGATCGAGGAAATCCTGAAGGCGAAAGGGATCGGCGGTTGACCGGAGGCGCGCGGTGAAGGTCGCCACGTGGAACGTCAACGGTATCCGGGCCCGCGAGACGCAAGTCCGCGAGTGGCTCGAGCGTGAGCGCCCGGACGTCGTGTGCCTGCAGGAGATCAAGGCGGCCACGGCCCAGGTGCCGGCGAGCCTCTGCGAGCTGTCGGGGTACTGGTGCTACTGGCACGCGGCGACCAGCTACTCGGGCGTCGGGCTCCACATCCGCCAGGAGGCGTTCGCCGACAAGCCGGTCTTCGGCCATCCCGGTTTCGACTACGAGAACCGGATCGTGACCGCCCAGCTCGGCGGCCTCACCGTCGCCTCGATCTACGTGCCGAACGGAGGCAAGGACTTCCCGGCCAAGATGCGCTTCCTCGACGCGATGGATGCCTACGTGGCCGAGGCCCAGGCCGGCGGGATCGAGCTCGTCCTGTGCGGCGACCTGAACGTTGCGCGGACGGACATGGACGTCCATCCCAAGGAGCGGAAGCCCGGCATCATCGGCCAGCGGCCGGAGGAGCGCGAGCTGATCGAGCGCATCCTCGCCCGGGGCCTGGTGGACGTCGGGCGCGCCCTCGATCCGGACAACGACCGGCTCTTCACCTGGTGGGCCCCGTGGCGCAATCTCCGCCAGCGCAACATCGGGTGGCGGCTCGACTACGTCCTGGCCAGCGAGCCCCTCGCCCGGCGGGCCGCCCGCTGTACGGTGCTGGCCGACATCGGCACCAGCGACCACGCTCCGGTGATCGCCACCTTCGAAGAGCCGGTCGGCTCGCGCTCGCCGGACCCGGCGTCGGGCGGACCAATCAGCGGCCGATGACGTCAATCACCGAGTGCGCCGGGTAGCGTCCGAGCGGCGGCTTTGCCGCCGCAACCCCTTGGGGATGGGTCTGGGAGGGGGCCGTCGAGGCCCCCTCCCATGGGCTAGCGGTGCACGCGGTAAAGCCGCGCCGCGCCCCGGGCGACGACCAGGGTGACGTCGGCGCGGCGATCGAGATCGGTGGCGGTGAACTCCGGGCGGCTCCGGTTGGTCGGGCGGGTGCCCACGAAGATGTAATCCGGTCG
>DASYQW010000350.1 GCA_036005065.1 Candidatus Methylomirabilota bacterium
CACGTTCCGGGTGGAGCGGTCGACCGCGGCCCACCTCGTGTACCGGGTCACGCCCGCGGCGCCGCCCGGCGTCGACACGCTCGAGGCGACCGCCGAGCTGGCTCCGCCGGACCCGGAGGGGCGGTGGCAGGCGTGCCTGACGCTATGGAATCCCGGCCCCGGGTTCGTCGCGCTCTACCCGCTCCACACGCTGCGTCTCAGCGTCGAGAGCGACCCGACTGGCGCCACGGAGACCGCCGGACGCCGGCTCCCCCTCGACCTCGCCCCCGGCGCCCCCCACACCGAGTGCGTCGGCCTCCCGGTGCGCCCTTCGGGGTTCCACGTCCGGGGCGAGGTGGACGGAGCCGGCCATCGTCACCGGTTCGCGGTGACCGACGGCAGCCCGCCCGCGCCCCTCACGCCGGAGCCGGGTCGATGAGGCGGAAGACGGGGAACGGGCCGCTCGACGTGCTTCACGGACCGTTCACCGAGCACTCCGAGCGCGACGAGGAGCCCCGGCCGCTCGGGTGAGAGCATCGCCAGCGATCCGCTCATCGCCGTCGAGTCGAGCGGTCGCGTGATCGGGCGCGAGCTCATCAGCGCCCCGGCTGGCCCGCTGCGAAATAGGGATCCCCGAGGCGCGCCACGAAGGCCCGCACGTCGGCCTGCGCCTCGGGGTCCTGCGCGGCGAGACGCAGCGCGATGCGGACACACTGCGCGACGACCTCCCGATCGCCCAGCGCCGCGAAGGCCTCGGCCACGCGGAGCACGCCCTCGAGCGAATCCTGCTGTCGCGCGCGGAAGAGAGCGGACACGTAGAGGTTGCGGGCCTTGGCGTTGGCGGACTGGCGCAGGCGCGATGCCTCTCCGATCCGCACCGCGGCATCGCCGACCTCGACCATCCCCTCCCAGCGCCAGCTGCCGAGCGCCGCCAGGTAGGCTGCATGCCATGCCCGCTCGGCGGCGCCGATGTCGCGGGCGGCGAGCGCCGAATCCACCGTGCGGACGTGGGCCGCCCAGGGACTCTCGCGGGTCAGCCTGGCGCTGTCGGCCTGGGTCGGCCCCGCCACCGTGAGCGCCACCACGACCAGCGTGGCCACGAGCGCCTCGGAGCACCGTCGATCGATCCATGTCGGACTCATGACTCCCTCCCCGGCTGGACCGGCCCGCTTCGGACCTGTCCGGCTTCTCACTGAGCGGCAAGAGAGACGCAACGGCAGTGCCATCGCCGAGGCGCGCAAAAATCGCCACTTGGGCGTGACGCCGGAGCATTCGGCAGTCCGAGGTGCCCGAATTTCGGCGATTGTGCCGAACGGGGGAGCAACGAGGCGCAATGGAGAAGGGCAACAAGTACGGGGGAACAACCTCTGGCGGAGAGGAGTAAGATTGACCCGCCATGGACCCCCTCGCGGAGCTGATTGGGGAAAGCCCGGAGATGATCGCGATCCGGGAGACGATCGGACGGTTGCTCCAGCGCCAGTCCGACGCCCGCCGGCTGCCTCCGATCCTGATCCAGGGGGAGACGGGGACGGGCAAGGGGTTGGTGGCGCGGGCGCTGCACCAGGCAGGCCCGCGGGCGTCGGCCCCGTTCGTGGACGTCAACTGCGCGGCGATCCCGGAGACGCTGCTCGAGTCGGAGATGTTCGGGTTCGAGCGAGGAGCATTCACCGACGCGCGGCAGGCCAAGCGGGGCCTCTTTCAGGCGGCGCATCGCGGAACACTGTTCCTGGACGAGGTGGGGCTGCTGCCCGAGGGACTGCAGGCCAAGCTGTTGAAGGTGATCGAGGAGCGCGCGGTACGGCGGCTGGGGAGCACGCGGAGCGAGCCGGTGGACGTGTGGGTGCTGACGGCGACGAGCGAGAACCTGCTGACGGCGACGCGGGAGCGACGCTTCCGGGAGGACCTCTATCACCGGCTGGCGGTGCTGACGCTCTGGCTGCCGCCGCTGCGGGACCGGGGCGGGGACGTCGGAGTGCTGGCCGAGCATTTTCTGGCGCGGGCGTGTGCCGACTACGGGCTGCCGGTGAAGCGGCTGACGGGGGCGGCGCGGGGGGCGCTGGCGGCCTACCGGTGGCCGGGGAATGTGCGGGAGCTGATCAACGCCATGGAGCGGGTGGCATTGCTGTCGGAGGGCGAGGAGGTGACGCCCGAAGGGCTGGGGCTGCCGGTGGGAGCGCCGGCGGCGCCGGACATGGCGGCCCCGCCGGCCGAGCGGACCGCGTCGCTGGACGACACGGTGGGAGAGGTGGAGCGGGCGCATCTGCTGAAGGCGCTGGAGGCGACGCACTGGAACATTTCCCGGGCGGCGGCGCGGCTGGGGCTGCCGCGGAACACGCTGCGCTACCGGATCGAGAAGTACGGGCTGGGGCGGGGGACCGCGGCGCCGCACCGCCGGGAGCGAGCCGAGCCCGCCGCGGCGCCGGCGACGCCGCCGCGGGCCACCGTGCCGATGGAGCCGCCCGCGCCGACGGTGGTGCGGTGGGAGCGCCGCCGCCTCGCGCTCCTCCGCGTCAGCGTGGTCATGCCGGGGCCGGCGGATCCCGCCACGGACCTCAGCCGAGTCCCGGCGCTCCTGGTCGAGAAGGTGCAGAGCTTCGGGGGGCGGATCCAGGAGCTCAGTCCCGCCGGCATCGTGGCCGCCTTCGGGCTGGAGCCGGTGGAGGACGCCCCGGCGCGCGCCGCGCTCGCCGCGATCGCGATCCAGAAGGCCGCGGAGCGTGTCGCGGGCGGCGGCGGCGGACTCGGGGTCAAGATGGCGATCCACGTGGGACAGTTCATGCTGGGGCGCCTGGGCGACGCCACGATGATCGACCACGACGCCAAGCGCGAGGCCTGGGCGATCCTGGAAGAGCTGGTCCGGGACACCGAGCTGGACACGACCCTGGTCAGCAGGACCGCGGCGGCCTTCCTCGACCGTCGCTTCGAGCTGGCCCGCGCGGGCCCCGTTGCGCCGACCCGGGAGGCGTCCCGGCTGGTGGGCCTCGAGCGCACCGGGCTCAGGCCAGGGGGGCAGATGGCCCGCTTCGTCGGACGGCAGCACGACCTGGAGCTCCTGAAAAACCGCCTCGAGTCCGCGATGCGGGGACAGGGCCAGGTCGTCGGGATCGTCGGGGAGCCGGGCATCGGCAAATCCCGGCTGCTCTTCGAGTCGCGACAGGCCCTGGCCGGCCACGAGGTGACGTACCTGGAAGGCCGTTGCGTCGCCTACGGGAGCACGATCCCGTATCTTCCGGTGCTCGACATCCTTCGCGCGAGCTGCGGCCTCGCCGAGACCGATCCGCCCGAGGTCATGAGCGCGCGGATCCACGGAAGCCTCGACGCGCTGGGGATCGATCCGGCCGAGGCCGCGCCGTATCTCCTGGACCTCCTGGGTCTGAAACGGGAGACGCACCGGCTGGCCACGCTGAGCCCCGAGGCCGTCAAGGCGCGTACGTTCGACATCCTCCGGCAGGTGAGTCTCCGGCGCAGCCGGAATGCCCCGCTCATCATCGTCATGGAGGATCTGCACTGGGTCGACCAGACGTCCGAGGAGCTCCTGGCGTCCCTCGTCGAGATGGTGCCGGGCAGCCGGATCCTGCTGGTCACGACGTACCGGCCCGGCTATCGGCCGCCCTGGATCGAGAAGTCGTACGCGACCCAGATGGCCTTGCAGCCGCTCGCGGCCGAGGAGAGCCTGAGCGTGGTCCGGTCGGTCCTCGGAGTGGACGAGGTGCCCGACTCGGTCGGGCGGCTGATCCTGGCCAAGGCCGAGGGGAACCCCTTCTTCCTGGAGGAGCTGGCCCGGGCCGTCCGGGAGCAGGGGGGATTCGCCGTCGACTCGAGCGTCCCGGACACCATCGAAGAGGTCATCCTGGCCCGGATCGATCGCCTCAGCCTGGAAGACAAGGGTCTTCTCCAGGAAGCCTCCGTTATCGGCAAGGACGTGCCCGTTTCCCTGGTCGAGGCGATCGCCACGCTGCCCGCCGACGCGCTCGGACAGGGGCTCCGGCGCCTCAGGGCGGCGGAGTTCCTGGTCGAGACGAGTCCCGGACCCGAGGTCGAGTACACCTTCAAGCACGCGCTGACCCACGAGGTCGCCTACGGCAGCCTCCTCCCCGGCCCGCGGCGCGACCTTCACGGGCGGATCGTGGAGACCATCGAGCGGCTCCACGCCGGCCGGCTGTCGGAGCACATCGAGCGGCTCGCCCACCACGCGCTCCGGGCCGAGGCGTGGGACAAGGCCGTGGTCTACTTGCGCCAGGCCGGCGCCAAGGCCGTCGCCCGCTCGGCCCACCGCGAGGCGGCGGTCTACTTCGAGCAGGCGCTGGAGTCGCTGAAGCGACTGCCCGCCGGCCAGCCGGCGACCGAGCAGGCCATCGATCTTCGGCTCGACCTCCGCACGGCCTTGCTGCCGCTCGGCGAATTCGGGCGGATCTACGACGCCCTGCGGGAGGCGGAGGGTCTCGCCACCACGCTTGGCGATCGTCCCCGCCTGGGGCGGATCGAGGCCTATCTCAGCGACTGTTTCAGGCTGATGGGGGATCAGAGCCGCGCCATCGAGGCTGGCCAGCGCGCCCTCACCCTCGCGCGGGAGCTCGAGGATTTCCCGCTACAGGTCGTGACCCACACCTACCTGGGTCTCATCTACCACGGACGGGGCGATTACCGACGGGCGATCGACTTCCTGCGGTGGAACGTGGAGGCCCTCGCCGGCGACCTGAGCCGGGTGTCGTTCGACATGGCCCAGCTCCCGTCCGTCCACTCGCGCACCTGGCTGGTCTGGTGCCTGGCCGAGCTCGGCGAGTTCGAGGAGGGACGCGTTCGCGGGGAAGAGGGCGCGCACATCGCCGAGTCCGTCGACCATCCGATGAGCCTCACCGTGGCCTATACGGGGATCGGGCGGCTGTATCTGCACCAGGGCGACCTGGCGCGGGCCACCCCCGTGCTCGAGCGAGCCCTGGAGCTGAGTCACCGGTGGGGCATCACCGTGTGGCGGCCCAACATCGTGTCGGCGCTGGGCCATGCCTACGCGCTGCAGGGGCGGCTCGTCGAGGCTCTCCCGCTCCTGGAGCAGGGCGTCGAGGCGGCCGCCACCGGGCAGTTCATGGTCGGCCAATCCCTGCGGGTGGGGTGGCTGAGTGAGGGATACCGGGCAACGGGGCGGGAGGCGGAAGCGCTGGGACTCGCCCGGACGGCCCTGGAGCTCGCCCGCGGCCACCAGGAGCGCGGCCACGAAGCCTGGGCGCTCCGGCTCATCGCCGACCTCACCTCGACGGGTGAGCCGCTCGACGCCGGGCAGGCGGAGGCGGGGTACCGTCAAGCGCTGGGGCTGGCCGAGGAACTGGGGATGCGGCCGCTCCAGGCCCACTGCCACCTCGGTCTCAGCCGGCTCTACCGCCGGACGGCCGATCCCCCGCGCTCCGCCACCCACCGCGCCAGCGCCACCGCCCTCTTCCACCAGATGGACATGCGGTGGTGGCTGGAGCGGGCGGCCGGCGAGCCGAACGACTGACTCAGGTCTCGCCCTCTACCCGCTCGGTGCGCAGCTCCTCGATCTCGAGGCCATGGCGCTTGGCGAGGCGGCGGATCTCCAGGCGCAGGGCCTCGACGGCGTTGCGGTTGAGGCTGGCCGTGATCCGGATGTCCTGGACAGGCTCGTCCGTTTCGGGCTCCACCGCGGGTTAGCTCTTGGCATCCTTGCCCTTGAGGTCGTTGAACATCTGCGACTTCCTCTGACGCCGCTTGAGCTCCACGCGTCCCTTGTATCTTTTCTCGACCAGATCCTTCAGGTCCGCGTTGAACTTCTCGATCTCCTCCTTGCTCTTCGCGCCCGCGAGTCGGACCTCGACGATGTGGATGTGGTCGTCGTCTACGGCTCCCGGCATGGCGTCTCCTCCCTTCAGTTAGACGGATCGGCGCGGGACTCCACGATTCCCTCGAAGAACTGGTCGGCGTGGAACAGGTCGGGCAGCGTGTCGAGGTCACGCACCATGTAGTAGTCCTCGACCACATCGTACGCCTCTCCGATGTCCACCGGCTCCCCGAACGCCAGGCGGACATAGGTGAGGGCCATGTTGTGCTTGCCGGTGAGATCGAAGATGGTCGTTCCCGACAGGAGCCGTCCGACGTTGATCTCCGTGATGCACGGGGTCCCGCTGGCGTCCTCCTTGAGGTCCACGCTGAAAGCGCCGGTGGCTTCCGGATCCAGCGCTCGGATGGCGCCCGCGCTCACCTCGACCACGCGCGGCTCGTAGACGGTCTTGTGGAGGGCCCCGACGGAGGAGACCCCGCTGGGTCCGGCTCCGCCGCCGAGGTAGGACAGACGCTCGGTGGTCTTGATGAGGACGAGGTCGCCGTCCTTCCAGAGGCTCTGGCACGCGAAGTCCCGGCCGGGCAGGTACTCGGAGAGGGTGAAGTCGGTGGCCGGCACCCCCCGCATGTCGGCCCAGTAGCCGATCCAGGCCCGGGCCTGCTCGGCGGTCTTGATCGGGGTCGCCCCCATCGAGCCGCTGCCGGTCCGAATCCGGCACCACACCCGCGAGGACGGCGACAGTCGTCCGAAGAGCTCGTCGATACCGTCCAGGTCGGTGACCGGGTAGGTGGCCGGCGCGGGAAGCCCCCGGGATCGGAGAAAGGTCGTGAGGTCGTACTTGTCCTGGCACAGCGCGATGACCGCCGGTCGGGGCAGGAAGAGACGGCAGGGGAGCTCCTCCCGCAGCCTCGAGGCCACCCGGACGTCCGCGTCACTGTTGGGGATGAGCAGGTCGATCCGCTCGCCGGCCATGACCTGCTGGAGGCTCTCGCGATAGCCCGGCTGCGCGGGTCGGGGAACGAGATAGTTCCGATCGGCCGACGACTTCTTGAGGAGGAATCGATCGTGATGGCAGCCGACGAGGAAGAGGGACCGATCCGCGGCCCTCAGGCTGCGGATCAGGTTGTTGCTCGCGCCGGCGCCGGCGCCGGTAATGAGCAGTCGCTTTTCCATTCCCCGCCCGACCAAGGGAGAAGACGGCGGGAGTATGGCCGCGCCACCGGAGGTTGTCAATAGCCAACCGGCGGGCGGCGAGGTCCGGGGCCCCGCTCGGGCGCGCCGCGGCGCCGAACCGGCCGTGGCGGCCTTGACCCTCGGGCGGAGCCCACGCTAAGATCGCCGCACCAAAGCGTTTCCAGCCAACCAGCCCGAGCCCTCGGGGATGGAGGCCAGGATCATGGACGAGCGCGAGCTCCGGGAATGGCTCGATCGCGTCAGGGATGGGTCGATCAGTCGCCGCCAGTTCACCCGGATGATGCTCGGTCTCGGGCTCACGGCGCCGATGGCCGCCCAGATGCTATCGGCGGCCGGGGCGGCCCAGGCCCAGCCGAAGCCGGCCTTCACGCCGACCCGGCGGGGCGGCGGCGGCCAGCTCAAGGTCCTGTGGTGGCAGGCGCCGACCCTGCTCAACCCGCACTTCGCCAACGGCACCAAGGACCAGGACGGCTCGCGGCTCTTCTACGAGCCACTCGCCTCGTTCGACCTCGATGGCAACCTCTACCCGGTCCTCGCCGCCGACCTGCCGAGCGTGGAGAACGGCACGGTGGCGAAGGACGGGCTGTCGGTGACGTGGAAGCTGAAGCGGGGCGTGCAGTGGCACGACGGCAGGCCCTTCACGGCCGACGACATCCTCTTCAACTGGGAGTACGCAGCCGACCCGGCGACGTCGACGGTGTGGTCGGGGCCGTACCGGGAGATCGCCCGGGTCGACAAGCTCGACCCCTACACGGTGAAGCTCGTCTTCAAGAAGCCGACCCCCTTCTGGGCCGACGCCTTCTGCGGCAACACCGGCCAGATCATCCCCCGGCACGTCTTTGAGCCGTTCAAGGGGGCGAAGTCGCGGGAGGCCCCAGCCAACCTCAAGGCCGTCGGCACCGGGCCCTACCGGCTCGTCGAGTTCAAGCCCGGCGACACGGTCCGGGCCGAGCTGAACCCCCACTACCACGTTCCCAACTGGCCGTTCTTCGACCAGCTCGAGCTCAAGGGGGGTGGCGACGCCGTGTCGGCGGCCCGCGCCGTCCTCCAGACCGGCGAGTTCGACTTCGCCTGGAACATGCAGGTCGAGGATGACATCCTGCGGCGCATGGAGCAGGGCGGAAAGGGCCGGATCGACATCTCGCCCACCGGCAACATCGAGCACATCCAGCTCAACCAGAGCGACCCGTGGAAGGAGGTCGACGGCGAGCGGGCGAGCGCCCGGACTACCCATCCCTTCCTGACCGACCCGGCGGTGCGATCGGCCTTGAACCTGCTGGTCGATCGCGCGACGGTCCAGGAGCAGATCTACGGGCGCGGCGGGCAGGCGACCGCCAACTTCCTCAACGCCCCGTCCCGGTTCGCGTCGAAGAACCTGCGGTGGGAGTTCAACGTCGACAAGGCCAACCAGATCCTCGACGCTGGCGGCTGGAAGCGCGGCCCGGACGGCGTGCGGGTCAAGGACGGGAAGCGGCTCCGGGTCGTGTACCAGACCTCGATCAACGCGCCTCGCCAGAAGAACCAGGCCATCGTCAAGCAAGCGTGCGCGAAGGCCGGGATCGAGGTCGAGCTGAAGGCGGTGGTGGCGTCGGTCTTCTTCGCTTCGGACCCCGGCAACCCCGATACCCACCCGCACTTCTACGCCGACCTCCAGATGTACAACACCACGATGACGTCGCCCGACCCCCAGCTCTTCATGCATCAGTTCGTCTCCACCGAGATCGCCGCCAAGGCCAACAAGTGGGCCGGGCGGAACGTCACCCGGTGGCGCAACGAGGAGTACGACCGGCTCTGGAGCGCGGCCGAGAGCGAGATGGACCCCGTCAAGCGCGCCGCGATGTTCGTGCGGATGAACGACCTGTTGACCCAGAACGTGGTCGTCATCCCGGTCCTCTGGCGAAACCGGCTCCAGGCGATCTCGCATCGGCTGCGGGGCACCGAGATCAGCGGCTGGGACTCGGGCGTCGCGCAACTGGCGTTCTGGTACCGCGAAGGCTGAGGCCACAGGGAGGCATCCCATGGACGAGCGCGAGCTGCGCGCCTGGATCGATCGGGTCAAGGACGGGACGCTGAGCCGCCGGCAGTTCACCCGGATGATGCTCGGTCTCGGGCTCACGGCGCCGATGGGCGCCCAGATGCTGTCGGCGGCCGGGGTGGCCCAGGCCCAGCCGAAGCCGGCCTTCACGCCGACCCGGCGGGGCGGCGGCGGCGAGCTCCGCGTGCTCTGGTGGCAGGCGGTCAGCATCCTGAACTCCCACCTCGCGGTCGGCGTGAAGGACAACGACGGCTCGCGGCTCTTCAGCGAGCCGCTGGCGGCCTTCGACCCCGATGGCAACCTGGTGCCGATCCTGGCCGCCGAGGTGCCGAGCCTCCAGAACGGTGCGGTCGCGAAGGACGGCCTGTCGGTCACCTGGAAGCTCAAGCGGGGCGTCCAGTGGCATGACGGCAAGCCCTTCACCGCCGACGACGTCATCTTTACCTGGGAATTCGCGGCCGATCCCGCGACGGCGGCCACCACCCACGGCCAGTACCGGGACATCGCCCGGGTGGACAAGCTCGACTCCCACGCGGTCAAGGTCGTCTTCAAGAACCCCATGCCCTTCTGGCCGATCGCCTTCTGCGGAACGGCCGGGCACATCCTGCCCCGGCACCTGTTCGAGCCCTTCAAGGGCGCGAAGTCGCGGGAGGCGCCGGGCAACCTCAAGCCGGTCGGCACCGGGCCCTATCGCTACGTCGACTTCAAGCCGAACGACGTCGTGCGGGCCGAGCTGAACCCGAACTATCACGTTCCCAACTGGCCCTTCTTCGACCGGATCGAGATGAAGGGGGGCGGGGACGCGGTGTCGGCGGCGCGGGCGGTCATCCAGACCGGGGAGTACGACTTCGCCTGGAATCTCCAGGTCGAAGACGACATCCTCAAGCGAATGGAGCAGGGCGGCAAAGGCCGGGTGGACATGGTGCAGTCGGGCAACATCGAGCACGTCAACGTCAACCAGACCGATCCCTGGACGGAGGTCGACGGCGAGCGGTCGAGCGTCAAGACGAGGCACCCGCTGCTGTCCGATCCCGCGGTCCGACAGGCGCTGACCCTCCTCGTCGACCGCGGGTCCATCCAGGAGCAGGTCTACGGGCGGCTGGGCCAGGCGACGGCGAACTACCTGAACGCGCCGTCGCGGTTTCAGTCCAAGAACACGAAGTGGGAGTTCAGCATCGAGAAGGCCAACAGGATCCTGGACGAGGCCGGCTGGAGGCGGGGCGCCGACGGCATCCGGTCCAAGGACGGCAAGCGTCTCAAGCTCGTGTTCCAGACGTCCATCAACGCCGCGCGCCAGAAGCAGCAGGCGGTCATCAAGCAGGCGGCGGCCAAAGCCGGGATCGACATGGAGCTCAAGACCGTGGTCGCCTCCGTGTTCTTCGGGTCGGATCCCGGGAACCCCGACACGATCGGCAAGTTCGGGGCCGACCTCCAGATGTATGCCTGGCAGTTCGGGGTCGATCCCCAGCGATCCATGGAGGTGTTCGCCTCGTGGGAGGTCGCCACCAAGGAAAACAAGTGGGCCGGCCGGAACACGACCCGCTGGCGCAACGAGGAGTACGACCGGCTGTGGAAGGCGGCCGACAGCGAGATGGACCCCGTCAAGCGAGCGGGACTCTTCATCCGCATGAACGACCTCCTCGTCCAGAACGTCGTCGTCGTGCCGCTCATCTGGCGGAGCTGGATCTCGGGGATCTCCAACAAGCTCAAGGGAACCGAGATCAGCGGGTGGGACTCGAGCTTCTGGAACCTGGCGCACTGGTACCGCGAGGCCTGACGGGGGGAGTAGCCCTCCCCCTCTCATGCGCACCTACCTCGTTCGGCGGCTGCTGACGGCGATCCCGGTCCTGGTCGGGATCAGCCTCGTCCTCTTCACGGTGCTGGCCCTCGCCCCCGGCGATCCCTTCGAGGAGCTCGCCACCAACCCCAACGTGCCGCCCGAGGTGCGCATGAACCTCCGGGTGCAGTTCGGTCTCGACGACCCCATCGCCGTCCGGTACGTGCGCTGGTTCGTCTCGATGCTGAAGGGGGACTGGGGTTTCTCCTTCGTGAGCCGCGTCAACGTGGACACCCTCATCCTCCAGCGCCTACCCACCACCCTGTTCGTCCTGGGCCTGGCCCAGCTGCTCGGGCTCGTCATCGCGCTGCCGGTGGGAATCTATTCCGCGGTGCGGCCCTACTCCGTCTTCGATCAGCTCGCCACCACGCTCGCCTTCATCGGCTTTTCCCTGCCCACCTTCTTCACCGGGCTCCTCTTCATCCTGCTCTTCAGCATCTACCTCGACTGGCTGCCGTTCATCTACCGCTCGGACATCCACGCCAGCGGGCTCCAGTGGGTCTGGCTGAACCTGAAGCAGGGCATCATGCCGATCGCGGTGCTGGGCCTCTTCCAGGGGGCGTCCCTGACCCGGTTCGTCCGCTCCTCGGTGCTGGAGGTGATCCGGCTCGACTACATCAACACGGCCCGGGCCAAGGGGCTGACGGAGCGGGCCACCGTCGTCAAGCACGTGGTCCGGAATGCCCTCATTCCGGTGGTGACCCTGGTCGCCCTCCAGATCCCCGCCATCTTCACCGGCGCCGTCATCACCGAGCAGATCTTCCGCGTGCCCGGCATCGGCTCGCTTCTGATCGCGGCCATCCTCTCGAACGACACGCCGGTCGTCATGGCCATCACCTTCGTCTTCTCGTGCCTCGTCGTGCTCTTCAACCTGATCGCCGACGTGCTCTACGGCTGGCTGGATCCGCGGATCACCTACCGGTGACGCGGCGACCGCGGTGAGCCGAGAGCCGATGACGGAATTGACGCGGGACGCGGCCGGGCGGGGACGATCGGAAGCGGCAGGCTGCCGGCGCTCCCGCCCCAAGATCAACTGATGGTGGACGGCGCGGTCTCCGAGGCGGTCGCCGGCCGACTCCGGGTCACCGTCGCGCGCCGGCAAGAGTCCCTCTGGCTCGAGGCCGGCCGGCGCTTCCGGCGGCACCGGCTGGCGATGCTCGGCGGCGTGGTGCTCGGGATCATGGTGGTGGCGGTCCTGGCGGGACCCTTCGTCTATCGCGTGCCCATCGACGAGATCGACTTCAAGGCCAAGCTCCGGGGGCCGTCCCAGTCGCACCCGTTCGGCACCGACGATCTCGGGCAGGACCTCCTGGCCCGGATGCTCTACGGCGGGCGCATCTCGCTGGCCGTCGGGGTGGCGGCCATGCTCATCGCGATCAGCGCGGGGACCATGATCGGGGCGGTCGCGGGTCAGTTCGGGGGCGCGGTGGACAACGCGCTCATGCGCCTCACCGATCTCTTCATCTCCCTTCCCCAGCTGCCGCTCCTGCTCCTGGTGGTGTACCTGTTCCGGGACGTCCTCAAGAAGGCGCTCGGACCCGAGGCCGGCGTCTTCATCCTGATCGTCGTCGTCATCGGCGGGCTCCGCTGGATGCCGGTCGCGCGGCTGGTCCGGGCCCAGTTCCTCTCGCTCCGGGAGAAGGAGTTCGTCGAGGCCGCCCGGGGGCTCGGCGTGCCCACGTTCCGCCAGGTCGTTCGTCACATCCTCCCGAACGCGGTCGGTCCCGTCATCGTGGCGGGCTCCCTCGACGTGGCGGCTGCCATCATCGCCGAGTCCTCCCTGTCGTTCCTGGGGCTCGGGTTTCCGCCGGACATCCCGACCTGGGGGCGCATCCTGTTCGACGCCAAGGACAACCTGGACTTCGCGCCTCACTGGGCCATCTTCCCGGGGACGGCCATCTTCCTGACCGTGCTCTCCATCAACTTCATCGGGGATGGACTGCGGGACGCCCTGGACCCCCGCAAGGTGCTCTAGATCCTGGGAGGGCAAAGCCCGCGCGCGGAGCGCTTCGGTCTGGAACGCGTGGGCGAGCAGCCCAGCGCGGCATCTGTCAGCAGGCTAGGAGGGAATCGTGACTGACATTCGTGACCTCGATACGCCGGCCGTGACGATCCGTCTCGACATCATGGAGGACAACATCCGCCGCGTGCAGGCCCACCTCGATCGGGTCGGCGTCGGGAACCGCCCGCACATCAAGACGCACAAGATCCCCGAGATCGGCCGGCGACAGATGGCGGGCGGCGCCATGGGCATCACCTGCCAGAAGATCGGCGAAGTCGAGGTGTTCGTGGAGGCCGGGGTGGCCCAGGACATCCTCCTCACCTACAACATCCTCGGCCGCTCGAAGACGGAGCGCCTGATGGCCCAGGCCAAGCGCGTGCGCCGCCTGACCGTGGTCCTCGACAACGAGGCCGTCGCCCGCGGGCTCTCGGAGGCCGCCGCGCGCCACGGCGTCGACCTGTGCTTCCTCGTCGAGTGCGACACCGGGTTCGGCCGGAACGGCGTCCAGACGCCGGAGGCGGCCTTCGAGCTGGCCCGGCTCGGCATGAAGCTCCCGCGGATGGACTTCCAGGGACTCATGACGTTCCCGAACCGCGAGCCGGACACGCGACTGTTCTTCGAGCGGGCGCTCGCGCTCTTCAAGCAGGCCGGGATCCCGGTGCCGATCGTCTCGGGCGGCGGGACGCCCGCCCTGGCCACGGTGGACAAGGTCCCGATGCTCACCGAGCATCGGGCCGGGACCTGCGTCTACAACGACGCCATGGTGGTGCAGCTGGCGAAAACGGCGACCTGGGACAACTGCGCGATGCGCGTGCGGACGACCGTGGTCAGCCGGCCCACGGCGACCCGGGCGATTCTCGACGCCGGCACCAAGGTGCTGACCTCCGACCAGTACGGGATGAAGGGCTACGGCCATGTCCTGGAGTATCCCGGGGCGGTCATCACCGGGCTTTCCGAGGAGCACGGCACCGTGGACCTCGCGAGCTCACCCGAGCGGCCCGCGGTGGGCGACGTCGTCCACGTGGTCCCCAACCATTGCTGCGTGGTGACCAACATGGTCGACGAGGTGTACGGGATCCGGGGCGACGCGGTGGAGGTGGTGTGGCCCGTCGCCGCCCGTGGGAAGGTGCGGTAGATCATGGGAGGGGGCCATTGATTGGGCGGGCTTCGCCCGTCGGGGCCCCCTCCCAGACCCACCCCCAGGAGGGTTGTCGGAGGGTTCGGAGCCATGCGGGCGTACCTCCTCTCCCGGTTGGGCCAGACGGTGCTCGTCGTGTTCCTCTCCCTCACGGCCGTCTTCTTCATGGTGCGGCTCGGTGGCGACCCGGTGCTCCTCTTCCTCCCCATGGACATCCAGGCCAAAGACGTGAACGAGTTCCGTCAACGGCTCGGGTTCAACGATCCCCTCCCGCTCCAGTATGGCCGCTTCGTGGCCGCCGCGGCCCGCGGGGACTTCGGGGAATCCCTGCGCTACCGCCAGGGCGCCCTCGCGCTCGTGCTCGACCGGCTCCCGGCCACCCTGGCCCTGGCCGGGGTGGCCCTCGGCCTGACCTTCAGCCTGGCGATCCCGGTCGGCGTCTGGTCGGCCGTGCGCCGGGGGACGGTCGTGGACTTCTTCGGGATGGGCGCGGCGCTGCTCGGCCAGGCGATCCCGGGCTTCTGGCTCGGGCTCATGCTGATCTACCTGTTCTCCGTGCGCCTCGGTTGGCTGCCGACGGGCGGCACCGGCGGCCCCGCCCATTACGTGATGCCGGCGGTCGTCCTGGCCGCCTTCTACGCCGCCCGTACCGCCCGACTGACTCGGTCGGCGGTCCTCGACACGCTCGGCGAGGAGTATGTCCTGACCGCCCGCGCCAAGGGGCTCGCCGAGCTCGCGGTCGTCGGCAAGCACACGCTCAAGAACGCGGCCATCCCGATCGTGACCCTCGCCGGGCTCGAGACGGGTCAGCTGCTGGGTGGGGCCGTCATCACCGAGACGATCTTCGCCTGGCCGGGTGTTGGGCGGCTCACGGTGCAGGCGCTCCTGAACCGCGACTTCCCGCTCGTGCTGGCGGCGGTGTTCGTGATCTCGGTGACGTACACGCTGATCAACCTCGGCGTGGACCTGCTCTACGGGTGGCTCGACCCCCGGACGCGGGTGACCCGCCGCGCATGACGGGCCGGCGGCTCCGGCGGCACGGGCTGGGTGTGCTCGGGCTCCTGCTGGCGACGCTGGCCGTGGGGACGGCGCTGCTGGCGCCGGTCCTGACCCCCCACGACCCCCTGGGTGGCGACTTCGCCGCCAGCCTCCGCCCGCCGGGCAGCCCGGGCCACCCCCTGGGTACCGATCAGCTCGGCCGCGACCTCCTGGCCCGCGTGCTCTATGGCGCGCGCATCGCCCTCTTCATCGGGCTCTGCACCGTCCTGGTCACCGCGCTGGTGGGGGGCCTGCTGGGCCTGGTGGCAGGGTTCTTCGAGGGCTGGCTCGGCGCCGCGCTCATGCGCCTGGCCGACGTCCAGCTCTCGTTCCCGTTCATCCTGCTGGCCCTGACCATCAACGCCATCGTCGGGCTGGGACTCCGGAACATCATCATCAGTTTGTCAGCGGCCGGGTGGGTCGTGTATGCTCGCGTCGTCCGGGGAGAGGTGCTGTCGGTCAAGCAGCGGGAGTACGTCCAGGCCGCGGCGGCGCTGGGCACCGGATGGCACCGGATCGTGTTCCGCCACATCCTCCCCAACGTGGCGCCGTCGATCGTGATCGTGGCCAGCTTCCAGTTCTCGCAGTTCATCGTGGCAGAGGCGGCCATCTCGTTCCTCGGCTTCGGCGTCCAGCCCCCGACTCCGGCCTGGGGGAGCATGCTCGCCGAGTCGCGCGATTTCCTCTACGTGGCGTGGTGGCTGGCGGCCTGGCCGGGGGCGGCCCTGGCCCTGACCGCGCTGGGCGTCAACCTGATCGGCGATTGGCTGCGGGATGTGCTCGACCCCAGGTTGCGTATCTGAGGAGGATATCCGACCATGCGTCTTCCGAAGGTCCTCGCTCTGCTCGTCCTCGCCCTGGCCCTCCCGGCGTCCGCCCAGGACCGCTCCCGCACCAAGGAGATCGTCATCGCCTTCGCCGCCGAGCCCCGGTCGCTCCTGCCCAACACCATCGTGGACTGGACCACCAACAACCAGGTCGAGCACATGTACGACCGGCTGGTCGATCGGGATCCCCGGAGCTACAAGCCGGCCCCCATGCTGGCCACCGGCTGGAAGATCGTGAACGACACGACCTGGGAGTTCACGCTCCGCCAGGGCGTCCGCTTCCACAACGGCGAGCCCTTCACCGCCGCCTCGGTGAAGGCGACCATGGACTACATCAAGGACCCGGCCAACAAGTCCCACTACCTGCCGCGCTGGGCCCTCGTGAAAGACGTCCAGGTCGTCAACGACTACACGGTGCGCCTCGTCACCGAGAAGCCGTGGCCGGGGCTGATCGACCGGATGGCGGCCACCGATTTCCTGCCGATGCCGCCCAAGGCCCTCCGGGAGCAGGGGATCCAGGCCCTGGCCCAGAGGCCGATCGGGACCGGTCCGTTCAAGTTCGTGCAGTGGGTGCGCGACGAGCGGCTGGTTCTGGAGAAGAATGCCGACTACTGGCAGGGCGCGCCCGACGTGAGCCGGGTCACCTTCCGCTACATCCCGGAGTTCAGCGCGCGGCTGGCCGCCCTGCTGGCCGGCGAGATCGACATCATGAAGGACGTCCCGCCGCACTCGGTGGAGATGGTCGACCGGAGCGGTCGCGCCAAGGTCCGGGCCACCGTCTCCTCGCGGATCAACTACCTGGCGCTGGTGAACCTCAAGCCCGGTCCGCTCCAGGACGTCCGCGTCCGGCGGGCGATCCACCACGCCGTGAACGTGGACGAGCTGATCCAGCAGGTGCTCAAGGGCCGCGCCTCCAAGATGTGCGGGCCGCTCTCGCCGCTCAACGTCGACTATTCGCCCAAGATGGAGTGCATCAAGCACGACCCGGCCCGGGCCCAGGCCCTCTTCAAGGAGGTGGGAATCGACCCCGCCAAGCTCGCCCTCACGCTCGACACGCCGTCGGGGCGCTATCCCCTCGACAAGGACGTGTCCCTCGCCATCGCCGCCCAGCTCCAGCGGCTCGGCATCAAGGTCAACGTGGTCGTGAACGAGTGGGGGACTCACCTCGACAAGATCAAGAACCGGACGACCGGCGACATGTTCTACCTCGGCTGGGGCCCGGCGCTGGAGGCTCAGGGCACGATCGAGCAGCTCTTCCAGGCCGCCCCGACCTACTCGTCGTACGGCGGCAACAAGCTGATCGACGACAAGATCGCCCAGGCCGTCACCATCGTGGACCCCAAGCACCGGCTCCTGGCGTGGGCCGAGCTCCAGCAGCTCATCCAGGCCGAGGTCCCCTGGGTCTTCCTGTGGCAGCAGCACGACCTCTACGGCGTCGCCAACTGGATCGACTGGATGCCCCGGGCCGACGAGAAGGTCTGGATGTTCGAGGCCAAGATCGTGCCGCGGTGAGCTGATCCCCATTCCAGGCATGACTCCTCTCGCGTTCTCGACTGGTCGCGGACGATTGCCGGTTCCGCTTCGAGCGCGGCCTTTGGCCGCGCAATTCTCGGGGGAGGTATCGGAGGGGGGCGTGAGCCCCCCGCCGAGGAAGAAGGTCTGGATGTTCGAGGCCAAGATCGTCCCGCGCTGAGGACGCGATGCGGCTCGCCGAGTTCCGGACGTTCATCGTCCACGACGGCTACCGGAGCTTCGTGTTCCTGAAGCTCTACGCCGACGACGGCCTCACCGGCGTGGGCGAGGGGACGGTGGAGTGGAACGAGCTGGCGGTGGAGGCCTGCCTCCGCCAGACCTGCGGGCGGATCATGGGCGCCGATCCCTTCCGGACCGAGGCGCTCTGGGAGCGGCTCTACCGGGACAGCTACTGGCGGAACGACCTCATCATCAACAGCGCGATCAGCGCCATCGACCAGGCGTGCTGGGACCTCAAGGGGAAGAAGCTCGGGGTGCCGGTCCACGCGCTCCTGGGCGGCAAGCGGCGCGAGCGCCTCCGCGCATACGCCAACGCCTGGTACTGGGGCTGCACGACGCCGGCGGAGTTCGCCGAGGCGGCGGCCCGGGTCGTGGCCCAGGGGTACACGGCGCTCAAGTGGGACCCCTTCGGCGACGCCGACATGACCCTGACCGGCACCGCCATGAAGGCGGCGGTCGCCAACGTCGCCGCCGTCCGGGAGACGGTCGGGCCGGAGGTCGACCTCTGCATCGAGGTCCATGGGCGGCTCGCCCCGGCCTGGTCCATCGCGATGGCGCGCCGGCTGGCGCCGTTCGCCCCCTATTTCTACGAGGAGCCGGTGCCGGTCGAGAACGTGGAGGCGCTGGTCAAGGTCGCGCGGGCCATCGACATCCCGGTGGCGACCGGGGAGCGGCTCTGCACGAAGTTCGCGTTTCAGGAGCTGCTCGCGCGGCAGGCGGTCGACATCATCCAGCCCGACCTCTGCCACGCCGGCGGCCTCACCGAGGTGAAGAAGATCGCCGCGCTGGCCGAGGTCGCCTACGTCCAGGTGGCGCCCCACAACGCCTCGGGACCGATCGGCACCGGGGCGGCCGTGCAGCTCGACGCCGTGATCCCGAACTTCCTCATCCAGGAGTACTTCGTCGCCCAGGCCCCCTGGATCGACGAGGTGGTCGAAGGCGGTCCCCGGGTGGTCGGCGGCGAGATCGTTGTCCCCGACCGCCCGGGCCTCGGCGTGGAGCTTCACGAGCAGGCGGCGCTGGCGCATCCGTTCAAAGAGCACTGGGGTGGCAAGACCCTGTTCAGCGAGGGATGGCAGGCCGGTCTCCCCGGCGCTGACACGCTGCGGCGGGCCGACGGCGAAGCCGGCGGTGGTCCCGGCCGGCGTTGACCCGGAGCCTCGAAGCGGACTACGATACCACGCGGGTTTGGCGATGGAGAGTCGCTGGAACGACGAGACCGCCCGTGGTCTCGACCCCCTCGATCTTCTGGTCTACGCCTCGCGTCTCGTCGGGGCGGAGACCTCGCTCGCCGTCTGGGGCGGGGGCAACACGTCCATCAAGGTGACCGAGCCCGACCTCCGCGGGCATCCGATCCGGGTGCTCCGGGTGAAGGGGAGCGGCTCCGACCTGAAGAGCATCACCCGCAAAGACTTCCCCGGGGTCCGCCTCGACGACGTCCGGCCCCTCCTCGCGCGCGAGGAGATGGGCGACCAGGAGATGGTCGACTACCTGGCCCGCTGCCTTCAGGAGCCGAGCTCGCCGCGACCCTCCATCGAGACGCTCCTTCACGGATTCCTCCCGTTCGAGGCGGTCATCCATACCCACGCCGACGCCATCGTGGCCCTCACCAACACCGATCGGGGCTCCGGGGTGGTCCGGGACCTCTTCGGCAAGGACGCCGTGTCCATTTCCTACCGCCGGCCCGGCTTCGGGCTCTCGCGCGAGGTGGCCGACGCGGTCCGGGGCCATCCGGAGACGCGAGGGCTGGTCCTCGAGAAGCACGGCCTCATCTCGTGGGGCGCGACCCTCAAGGAGGCGTACCTCGGGACGATCGACCTCGTCACCCGGGCCGAGCAGCGCCTCCGGGAGGCGGCTCGCGGCCGGCGGGTCTTCGGCCCGCCTGCGGTCCCGACGCCGGACGCCGCCACCCGCCGCGCGGTCGCGACGGCCGTCGCCCCGGTGCTGCGTGGGCTCATCGGGCGGGATCGTCGCGTCGTTCTCCGCTTCGACGACACCCCCGACCTCCTCGAGCTCGTCAGCGCCCCCGAGGCCGCGGGGCTCACTCAGATCGGCCCGGCGACGCCGGACCACACGCTCTTCACGAAGCGCCTGCCGTGCTTCGTGCCGCTCGCCGACCCGTCCGCGCCCGAGGCGGTGATCGCGGCGCTCCGGCCGGCGATCGAGGCGTTCGCGCGCGAGTACACCGCGGACTTCGAGGCCCACCGGTTCGAGGGCGCCAGCCTGGGGGACCCGTACCCGCGCGTGATCCTCCTGCCCGGTCTCGGAATGTTCACGAGTGGCAAGGACGCGCGGACGGCGGGGATCGTCGCCGACATCTATCGGCACACGGCCTGGGTCCTGCGGGCCGCCTCCGCGGTCGGCCAGTACGCGTCACTGACGCGGGCCGAGGCCTTTGGCGTCGAGTACTGGCCGCTGGAGCTCTACAAGCTGACGCTGGCCGCCCCCGAGAGGGAGCTCGCGCGGCGGATCGCCCTCGTCACGGGAGGGGCCAGCGGCATCGGCCGCGTGGTCGCCCGCCGCCTCGCGCGCGAAGGGGCTCACGTGGTGGTCGGGGACCTCGACGAGGAGGGCGCCGCCCGAGTGGCCCATGAGATCGCGACCGAAATGGGGCCCGGCCGCGCGCTCGGCGTCTACATGGACGTGACGTCGGAGGAGGCGGTCCAGGATGGCCTGCTGGCCGCCGCCGAGACGTACGGCGGCCTAGACATCGTCGTGTCGAACGCCGGGATCGCCCATTCGGCGCCCATCGACGCGATGGCGCTGGCCGACTGGGAGCGGAGCTTCGCGGTGAACGCGCGCGGACACTTCCTCGTCGCCCGCGAGGCCTTCCGGGTCCTCAAGGCGCAGGGACTCGGCGGGAGCCTCGTGTTCGTGGCCACCAAGAACGTCATGTCGCCGGGGAAGGACTTCGCCGCCTACAGCGCGGCCAAGGCGGCCGAGGCCCAGCTCGCCAAGGTGGCCGCCATCGAGGGCGGCCCCCACGGGATCCGAGCCAACATCGTGAACCCCGATGCCGTCTTCCGCGAGTCGGGCCTCTGGTCCGAGGAGATCCGGCGCGAGCGGGCGCGGGCCCAGGGGATCACGGTGGACCAGCTCGAGGAGTTCTATCGCAAGCGGAACCTCCTCGGGGTCTCGGTGCTGCCCGAGGACGTCGCCGAGGCGGTTCTCTTCCTCGCCTCCGACCGCGCGGCCAAGACGACCGGCTGCACGCTCACGGTAGACGGCGGCGTCCGCGATGCCTTCCCGCGCTAGGTCATTTCGGGGGGGTCTCGGAAGACCCCCCCGATGCCCCCCCGTCGTGGCGGCGGCGAAGCCGCCGCTCGGAGCACTCCTCGATGCACCGCGCGCTCGGTGGCCGGCGCCGGGATACCCCGACAGGCTCAGTTCCCCGGAGGGGGGCTTCGCCCCCCTTCCGGTAGTCGGCACCGTCGATGCGTGAGGTCCGGTTCGGCGTCAGCCTCGCGATTCAGCCGCCCGAGACCCTGCGGGCGTTGGCCACCCGCGTGGAGGCGCTCGGTTACGATTCCATCTGGACCGGCGACCACATCGCCTTCCACACCCCGACCCTCGAATCGCTCACGACCCTGAGCCATCTGGCGGCCCTCACGCGGCGGGTCCGCCTCGGGACCGGCATCTACTTGCTCGCGCTCCGCCATCCCACCATCGCCGCCAAAGCCGTGGCGACGCTCGACGTCCTCTCCGGAGGCCGCTTCATCTTCGGGGTCGGGGTCGGGGGCGAGTTCCCCAAGGAGTTCGAGGCCTGCGGAGTGCCCCACGGCGAGCGCGGCCGGCGGGTGGACGAGGGCATCGAGGTGTGCCGGCGGCTCTGGACCAAGTCCCCCGCCTCGTTCGAGGGCCGGTTCGCCCGCTTCGCCGACGTCTCGCTCGAGCCGAAGCCCGTCCAGCCCGGCGGGCCGCCGATCTGGATCGGCGGCCGCTCGGATCATGCCCTCCGGCGCGCGGCGCGCGTCGGGGACGGCTGGGTGTCCTATGTGGTCACGCCGGAGCGCTATCGCGCGAGCCTGGAGAAGATCCGAAGCTTCGCCGCCGAGGCCGGCCGCCCGATGGAGCCGGGCCGGGGCTTCGAGCCCGCGCACCTGGCCTTCACGGTCGTCGACGACGACTGGGATCGCGCCCGGGTTGCCGCCACCCGCTTCCTCACCAGGCAGTACAACCAGCCGTTCGACGAACTGGTCAAGAAGTACTGCGTGCTCGGCCCGCCGGCCCGGTGCATCGAGACGCTGGAGCGCTTCGTCGAGGCCGGCGTCCGTACGTTCATCGTCGGCTTCGTGGCTGGCGGCGATCGGGCGCATGATCAGATCGAGCGGTTCGCGGCGGAGGTCGCTCCCCATTTCCGGCGCGCCTGACGAGGCTCGGCTCGTATGCCGAAGCCGCCCTCGTGTCGCGCCCGCGTGATCGCCATCCGGTCGCTCGATCCCGTCGTCCTGGAGGTCGACCTCGCCATGCTCGAGCCTCCTGAGATCGCTTTCGAGGCCGGGCAGTGGGTCGCGATCCCGCTCGGGGAGAAGATCGTCCGGCCCTACTCGATGGCTTCGCCACCGTCCGAGCGCCGCACCATCCGGCTCTGTGTGGACGTGAAGCCTGGTGGCGTCGGGTCGCGGTACTTCCGCGAGCTGAAGGCGGGCGACGAGGTCGCCTTCCAGCCGCCGCTGGGGACGCTGACGCTCGGCCGGGACTCGACCGCCCCGGTCCTCCTGGCGGCCGAGGAGATCGGCATCGTGCCGTTCCGGTCGATCCTCCTCGCCCAGGCCGAGCAGGGGTTCCCGCGCCTGATGACACTCTACTTCACGGCGCCGGCGCGAGCGTACCTCACCTACCACGACGAGCTGGGGCGGCTGGCCGCCGACCATGCCCGGTTCCATTACCGGCCCCTCCTGTCGGCGCCCGACCCGGGCTGGCCGGGCGAGGTCGGCTCGGTCCTGGCCGTCCTCGAGCGGGAGGCGGGGGACCTGCGAGGGCATGAGGCCCTGCTCTGTGGCGGCGGCGATCTCGTGAAGGCGGCCCGGGAGCTCTGTCTCGCGCGCGGCCTGGAGCGGAAGCGGATCCGCTACGAGAAGTTCTGGTGAGGACCGGGCCGACGATGCTCCAGGTGACGGGCGGCGAGCTGGTGACGCAGGTCCTGGCCCGGGAGGGTGTCCGTCATCTCTTCACCCTCTGCGGCGGCCACATCTTGCCGATCTACGACGCCTGCCTGAGGGACGGAATCGCGGTGGTCGACACGCGCCACGAGCAGGCCGCGGCGCACGCCGCCGACGCCTACGCGCGGCTCACTCGGCGGCTCGGCGTGGCGGCGGTGGTGCCCGGGCCCGGGGTGACGGACGCCGTGACCGGCGTCGCCAACGCCTTCGCGGCGCGCAGTCCGTTGCTCCTGATCGGCGGCGCCTCGCCGCTCGCGCTCAAGGGGATGGGCGCGCTCCAGGAGATGGAGCAGGTCGCGCTCTTCCGCCCGATCACCAAGGGCGCCTGGGTAGTCCCGGACACGCGGCGGATCCCGGAGTACCTCACCACCGCGATCCGCACGGCGCGGAGCGGCCGGCCCGGCCCCGTCTTCGTCGAGATCGCCGTCGACCTTCTCATGGGCTCGGTCGACGCCGCCGACGCGCCGGTGCCCGAGGTCGGCCCGGTCGCGCTCCCGGCGCCACCGGCGGCCGAGGTCGAGCGGGTGGCGGCGCTGCTCGCCGGCGCGGAGCGCCCTGCCGTGGTCGCGGGCAGCGGCGTGTACTGGGACGGCGGCGCCGCGGCGCTCGCCGACTTCGCCGAGCACGCCGGGGTGCCGGTCTTCACGAACGGGATGGGGCGGGGCTGCCTCCCGAGCGCCCACCCCTGCGCATTCCAGCTCGCCCGCGGCGTGGCGCTCCGGGAGGCCGACCTCGTCCTCGTCCTCGGCACCCCACTCGACTTCCGGCTCGGCTACGGCCGCCCGCCGACCCTCGCCGAGGCCGCGCGGCTCGTGATGGTCGACGCCGACGCCAGCGAGTTCGGGCGGAACCGGCCGGTCGACGTCGGCATTGCCGCCGACCTGCGCCTGACCCTCGAGGCCTTCCGGCTCGCCGTGCCGGCAGGATCGGCCCAGCGGACCGAGGCCTGGCGGCGCCGGCTTCGCGAGAAGGAGGATGCCGAGCAGGCCCGACAGGCGGTGCTGGCCGCCTCCGACCAGATCCCGATCAGCCACTACCGCCTTGCCGCCGAGCTCGCCGCGGTGATGGACGACGACACCTGCCTGATCGGCGACGGCGGCGATGTCGTCACCTGCGCCTCGAAGCTCGTTCCGCTCTCGCGGCCGGCTCAGTGGCTCGATCCCGGGCCACTCGGTGTCCTCGGCGTGGGGCCGCCGTTCGCGCTGGCGGCGAAGCTCCTCCACCCCGGGTGGCGCGTGCTGCTGCTCTCGGGCGACGGGGCCTTCGGGCTGAACGGCATGGAGCTCGAGACGGCCGTCCGGTTCGACCTGCCGCTCGTGTGCGTCGTCGGCAACGACGGCGGCTGGGGGATGATCCGGACGATCCAGGAGAGCTTCTACGGCCGGGAGCGGCTGGTCGGCACCTCGCTCCCCTTCACCCGCTACGACCGCGTCGTCGAGGCGCTCGGCGGCGCCGGGGAGACGATCGAGGACCCGACGCGTCTCCGGCCTGCGCTCGAGCGAGCCCTGGCCTCCGGCCGCGTCAGCTGCCTCAACGTGATCCTCGATCCGGGCGCCTATCGTCGCGAGGGCGGCGGCAGTCTCGCCATCTGAATGACCCCCGCGGCGCTGGCGCTCGTGATCGGCGCCGCCTGTCTCCACTCGCTGTGGAATGCCCTGGCCAAGCGCGCCGGCGCGCCGCTGCTGTTTCTGTGGTCGTCGCTGTCGGCCGCCTCCGTCCTCCTCTCGCCGGTCGCGCTCTGGCTGCTGGGGCGCGACGGGGTGCCGAGCGCGGCTATTCCGTTCCTCGCTGCCACCACGCTGCTCCATGTCGTCTACTTCTACGCGCTGGGGCGCTCCTACCGGTTCGGCGAGTTCTCGCGAGTGTATCCGATCGCGCGCGGGCTTGGCGTGGCGCTGGTCCCTGTCATCGCGCTGGTGGTCTTCGACGAGCGTCTCTCCGTCCTCGGCGTGACCGGAATCGGCCTGGTCGTCGCCGGGATCGTGGGCATTCAGCAGCTGCCGGGTGCGTCGGTGTCGGGGGCGGCGCGCCCCCTCCGGCTCGGACCCGGCACGGCGTGGGCCATGCTGACGGGGCTGACGATCGCGGCCTACTCCCTCGTGGACAAGGCCGGGGTGGCCCGGCTCCACCCGGTCCCGTACATCACCCTGTTGGGATTCGGGACGAGCGCGCTCCTGGCCCCGGTGGCGCTGCGCGACCGGGCGGCGCTCCGCCGCGAGTGGGCGCTCAACTGGCGGCAGCTCGTGGCCGCCTCCGCCATGAACCTCACGGCATATCTTCTCGTCCTCTTCGCGTTCCGCCTCGCCAAGGTGAGCTATGTCGTGGCCGGGCGTGAGCTCTCCATCGTGCTGTCGGCGTTCATCGGCAGCATCTGGTTCGGCGAGGGACGGCTCGGCCCGCGGCTGGCCGGCGCCGGTCTCGTGCTGGCGGGCGTCGTCTGCGTCGCCCTCGCCCGGTGATGCGGAGAGTGCCCTCGGAGGCGCCGCGAAATGGCGCCGAAGTGACCAACCGCGCGGCCCAGGCGAGAGGGCGCCCGGTCGGCCGGCGGTCGGCACCGCCCGTACGCCGACCTCCTAAACGGGCTCGCCAGCGTGCGAATCGGCTAACGCACCCGACGACGTAGGCATCTAGATCGGCCCCTGGCATCCTTCTTGCTAAGCCCCTGGGTGAGTGATTCAGTTCCGCTCACGGGGGTCGCCCGAAGGGGCTCGAGTGACGGCCCCGATCGACCCCGGGGGGAGCGGCAGGAGGTGGAGCGATGGGCGGTCCCTGGAGAGATCGAGGGTATGACCCACGGAGCTGGCGGCCACCCAGCCCGCGCGTCGAGGCTGCCGCGCCCTTCGACGGATCACACTCGACTCGCGATCACCTCACCGCGGTGGTGATCGGCTATATCGCCTCGGTGCTGACCTCGATCGTGATCATGCTGACGTTTCTTCGGAACGGCTGGTAGTTCGCCCGTCCAGGCACCGGGCCGGTGGCGATCTCCGTCGCCGGCCCGATACGTGCCTTCTCCCGCGCCGTCGGTCTGACCCTCGCCTTGACCCCTCTCCGGCCCCGCCGGTAGAATTCGTTCGGAGAGGGTTGTGCCGATCTACGAATACCGTTGCGCCGATTGCCGGCGGCAGGTGAGCCTCCTCGTCATGCGGATCTCGGATCCGGAGCCGCCGCGCTGTCCCCGGTGCGGGGGCGAGCACCTCACCCGCCTGCTCTCACGCTTCGCCACGATCCGCTCCGAGGACGACCGCCTGGAGTCACTCGCCGACCCCGGCGCGCTCGGCGACATCGACGAGAACGACCCGAAGAGCGTGGCGCGCTGGATGAAGAAGATGGGGAGCGAGCTCGGCGACGACGCTGGAGAAGATTGGGGCGAGATGGTCGACGAGGCCATGGACGAGGAAGCAGAGGGGGGCGGGCCGGGAGACCGGGCGGGGGCGCCGGACTCTGCGGAAGAGCTCTGAGCTCGAGCGCGCGGGGGGCCTGTCCCTCGGCGCCGGCGGCGTACCGGCCGGCGACCCCCGACGGCCCGTCGGCGCGGCATCCGACGGCGGCGCGTCGTCGTCTAAAGGGCCGGGGAGGGGAATCCTGCGAGGACCGGGGCGGTGAGGGTGGAGCGGCTCCCCGACTGGGGGGCGCTCGGGCTGAGCGAGGCGGTCTGGAACCGTCTCGTGTCCCGATCTCATACCGACGTCCCGTTTCTGACGTGGCAGTTCCAGACCGCCTGGTGGCGGACCTTCCGGGACGGCGAGCTTCACCTCTACGGCGCCCAGGATGGAGCCGGCGAGTGGGTCGGCGCGCTCCCGCTCTACGCAGGGTCGGGTCCGGCCGGGCCGGTGCTACGCCTCGTCGGCGGGGTGGAGGTGGCCGACTACCTCGACCTGGTGGCGGTCGCGGGCCACGAGGAGGCGGTCTGGAAGGGCGCACTCGCCGCGCTGGCCGACGTCCCGTGGCGCGCCCTCGAGCTCCTCCCCCTGCCGGCCGCCTCGCCGACGGTGACCTTGCTTCCCGGGCTCGCGCGGGCCGCGGGTCTCGCGTGTCGCATCGAGCGCCTGGACCGCTGCCCCGTGATCGAGCTGCCCGACACCTACGACGCCTACCTGGCCCGGCTCTCCGGTAAGGATCGCCACGAGCTCCGACGGAAGCTCCGTCGCGCCGACGGGGCCCGCCCGCGAGTGGAAGTCGCCCGCACCCCCGCCGGGATGGCGGCCCTCATGGACGGCTTCATCGCGCTCCACCGCAAGTCCAAAGTGGGCAAGGCGCGCTTCATGGACGAGCGGATGGAAGCCTTCTTCCGCGACGTGGGGACGGCGTTTGCCGCCGCCGGCTGGGCGGCGCTCTGGCTCCTGTGGCTCGACGACCGTCCGGCGGCCGCGGTCTTCTGCCTCGAGTACGGCCGGACGGTGAGCCTCTACAACTCGGGCTTCGACCCGGCCGCGCGGGTCCTGTCTCCCGGCGTCGTCCTGATCGCGCGCACGATCGAGGACGCCATCGCGCGCGGCTTCCGCCGCTACGACTTCCTGCGCGGTGAGGAAGCCTACAAGTACGGCTTCGGCCCCACGCCGACGGACGTGCTGCGGGTCACCCTGGAGCGCTGACCCGCGCCGATGACGCGGCTCGCCTTCTTCTCCGTCCACACCTGTCCGCTGGCCGCCCTCGGCGGCAAGGAAACGGGCGGGATGAACGTCTACGTGCGCGAGCTGGCCCGCGAGCTCGGGCGGCTCGGCTTCGGCGTCGACGTCTTCACCCGGAGCCAGGACGCGGCGATCCCCGAGGTGGTGCCGCTGGGGGAGGGAGCCCGGGTCGTCCACGTCCGGGCTGGCCCGGCCCGGCCGCTCCCCCGCGGCGCCCTGGTCCCGCATCTCGACGCCTTCGCCGACGAGGTCGAGCGCTTCCGGCGGCGTGAGGGCGTCGAGTACGCGCTCCTCCACAGCCACTACTGGCTCTCGGGCCTGGTCGCCCTCGGGCTCGGCCGGCGCTGGGGGCGCCCGGTGGTCCACATGTTTCACACGCTGGGCGCCCTCAAGAACTCGGTCGCCCGCGGAGGGGAGGACCGCGAGCCCGACTCGCGGATCCGGGCGGAGGAGCGGATCGCGTCGACGGCGGATCGCATCGTGGCGGCCAATCTCGTGGAGCGGGCGGACCTGGCCTGGTACTGCGGGGCCGACGTCACTCGCGTCCGTGTGGTCCCGTGCGGCGTGGACCTGGATCTCTTCCGGCCGTCCTCGGCCGAGGCGGCCCGGGCGCGCCTCCGGTTGGATGCCGAGCGGGTACTCCTGTTCGTCGGCCGCCTGGCTCCGATCAAGGGTCTCGAAACCCTGCTGCGCGCGCTGGCGGCGGTGAAATCCAACGGGCTGGGGCGCACCGACCTGCGACTCGTGGTCGTGGGCGGCGACAAGGAAGAGACCTGGAATGGCGGGCCGGCGCGGCTCCGGCGCCTGGCGGATCAGCTCGGGGTGGGGGCTGCGGTGGACTTCCGCGGCCCGCAGCCCCAGGACATCCTGCCCGACTACTACGCCGCCGCCGACCTCTGCCTGATGCCGTCGCTCTACGAGTCGTTCGGCATGGTCGCCCTGGAGGCGATGGCATGCGGCGTGCCGGTGGTCGGCTCGCGGGTGGGCGGCCTGACCGTCACCGTCCAGGACGGGACGACGGGTCTGCTGGTGCCCGAAGGCGACGTGACGGCGCTGGCCGACGGCATCACCGGCCTGCTGGAGGACGAGGAACGGCGGCGCAAGCTGGGCGCGCAGGCGGCCGAGTGGGCCCGGGGGTTCGCCTGGCCCTGCATCGCCCGCGCGGTCATCGAGCTCTACGCCGAGCTGGTGCCGGGACTCCTCGGAGCCGCACGCCGATCGCGCTGCCCGTCCGTCGTCTGAGACTACCGAAGCCCCCTCCGAAGATCACAGCCGGCGACCGGCGCGCGTCCCCTCCAGGAGGGCGTCATACAGCCGGCGCGGGGCGACCGCGTCGCCCACCCGGTGCACCTCGAGCCGGGGCGCCGCCGCCCGGAGATCGTCGTACAGCTCGGCTCGGGACTCGCCCCCCAGGGCGAGCACGACGAGGTCGGCCGGGATCTCTCGACGCTGACCGGAATAGACGTGCTCGACGCGGAGCGTGTCGGCCCCGAACTCCAGGACGGCGGTGAATGGCGTCAGGACGACGCCCTTCGTGAAGAGCCGGCGGTACATGACGGGTCTGAGCGTCGGGTCGATGTCCAGCCCGACCATCGTCTCCCCCGTGAGGATCTCGACCCGACCGCCCGCGTCGACGAGCGCTTCGGCCGCCCCGGGCCCCCGCAGGTGTCCATCGTCATCGATCACGACGCAGCGCTGCCCCGGCCTCACCCGAACCTCTCCTCGCAGCACGGCGTCGCAGGTCACCACCTGCGGCCGATCGGCTCCCGGCCAGGGCGCGGCCCGCGGGGTGGCCCCGGTCGCGATCACCACCGCATCCGGCGGATCCGTGAGGAGCGCGTCCAGCGTCGCTTCGGTCCCGAGGCGCACCTCCACGCCGAGCTTTTCGAGCTGGGCGGCCAGCCAGGCGATCGAGCGGCCGTACTCCGCGCGGTTGGGCGCCATGGCCGCGACACGGACCTGTCCGCCGAGCGCCTCGGCTCGCTCGACCAGCGTCACCTGGTGTCCCCGCTCGGCCGCCATCCGGGCCGCTTCCATCCCGGCTGGCCCACCGCCGACGACCAGGATCCGCCGGGCCGCCCGGGCCGGCTGCACGGCAGCCAGCTCGACCTCGTGTCCGATCAGCGGGTTCTGGACGCAGCGGATCGCCAGTCCCTGGTACAGGCGGCCGATGCAGCCCTCGTTGGCGCCCGTGCAGAGCCGAATGTCGCCTCGCTGCCCGGCGAAGGTCTTGGTGGGCAAGTCCGGGTCGGCGATCAGGGCCCGGGTCATCCCGACCAGGTCGGCCGTGCCCCGGCGAAGCACCTCTTCCGCCATGGCCGGGTCGATGATCCGAGCCGCCACCAGCACGGGAACGTCGACGACCTCCTTGATCGAAGCGGCGTAGTGGTTGAACAGCCCGAGCGGGTAATCCAGCGACGGGACGGTCTTGGCCTGCAGCTCGGGCGTCTCGCCGGTGGAACCCGAGATGCTGAAGTAATCGATCTTTCGCAAGGCCGCCAGTCGCCCGGCGATCTCCTTCATGGCTGGATGGTCGAGGCCGCCCGGGAGAAGCTGATCGGCGGTCATGCGGAAGCCGACGCAGAAGGCGGGCCCGACGCGGTCCCGAACGGCCGCGACCACCTCCCGCGAGAAGCGCATCCGGTTCTCGAGCGACCCGCCGTACTCGTCGGCCCGCCGGTTGACGTGCGGCGCCCAGAACTGCTCGATGAGGTGTCCGCCGTACGAGGTGATCTCCACCCCGTCATAGCCGGCCCGCTGGACGCGCTCGGCCGCGGCCGCAAACGCCTCGACGATCTGGTGGATCTCGTGGTGTTCCAGGACCTTGGGACGCTCCCGGTGGACAGGTTCCGCCACCGCCGAGGGTGCGAGGAGCGGCCGAGCCGAGGTCGATGAGGTGCCCCGCCGTCCCAGGTGGGTGAGCTGACAGAAGATCTTGGCCCCGTGGCGGTGCACCACCTCGGCCATCGCCGCCAGGTCCGGGATGATCGAATCGTCCCAGTTCGCGACGCCGTTCCACTCCGCCACCGAGGACGACGGGTGCACCGAGCAGGAGCCGAAGGTGATGATCAACCCGACGCCGCCCCGCGCCTTGCGCTCGTAATAGGCGCGATACCGCTCCTTGGGATATCCGCCGACCGCGTAACCGGTGGCGTGGGCGGTGCTGACGATGCGGTTCCGAACGGTCACCCCGTTGAGCGTGATCGGGCTGAACAGCCGCGGAAACGACAGACTCGGGACGCTCATGGCCCGAAGCCAGGCAGCCACATGGCGCAGGGGACCTCGTTCATCGAGCCGGGTGACGACGGCGGCGGCGCCCGCCTCCGCCGTCACCCGATGGAGCGGATCGGCTACTTCTTGCCCGCGTCGTAGATCTCGCCGAAGAGGGCCCAGCGCTCTCCGTCGAACTTGGCCAGCTGCTCCTGCTCGATCGGATAGAAGTCGGTCGGGCTCGTGTTGATCTTGATACCCGGCAGCAGGAGCGGCAGCGCCAGGTCCTTGATGTTCGCCGCCTGCTTCATGACGTTCTGGCGCGTCAGATCGGTCCCGCACTGCTTGAGGGTATGGACGAGCGTCTGGGCTACCGTGTAGCCGTAGACGTTGAACGCGTCCTTGGTGTTTCCCTCCGGATAGTACTTCTGCATGAAGGCCAGCCACTCCTTCATGCCCGCGTCGTCCTTCCACTGCGGGTCGGTGGGGTCCTTGAGATACAGGGCCGTGACCAGGTCCCGTGACGCCTCGAGACCGGCCGGCTTCAGGACGACGTCGACGGAGGACGAGACGTTGTTGAGGAGATGGAGCGGCTTCCAGCCGATGTCGTGAGCCTTCTTGATCGCCTGCACGGCGAACTTGGGGATGGTGACGTTGAAGAAGACGTTGGCCCCACTGTTCTTCAGGTTGACGATCTGCGAGTCCACCGTGGGGTCCGTCACCTCGTACGTCTGCTCCATCACGATCAACTTCTTCGCGGCTTCGCCGAGTCCGTCCTTGAGGCCCTTCACGTAGTCTTTGCCGTAGTCGTCGTTCTGGTAGAGGATCCCGACCTTCGGGTCCTTCACGTTCTTCAAGACGTACTGGGCGTAGATCCGCCCCTCGGTCTGATAGGGCGGCTGCCAGCCCATCGTCCAGGGGAAGTGCTCCGGGTCGCCCCACTTGGTGGCCCCGGTCGCGATGAAGATGTGGGGAACCTTCTGCTGGTTCACGTAGCGGTGGATCGCGCTGTTGGTGGGGGTGCCCAGGGTCTGGAAGAGCAGCAGGACCTGGTCCTGCTCCACGAGGCGGCGGACCATCTCGACCGCCTTCGGCGGGCTGTAGCTGTCGTCGTAGGTGATGTAGGTGATCTTGCGGCCGCTGATCCCGCCCTCGTCGTTGACCTTCTTCAAGTAGGCGCCGATCACCTTCCCGATCGTGCCGTAAGCCGAGGCGGGGCCGCTGTAGGGGTTGGTGTTGCCGACCTTGATCTCGGCGGGCGCCTGGGCGCCGGCCGGCCCGGCGGCGAGCGCCAGCCCCAGTCCCAGGGTGACGGCGAGCGCAAGCGCGAAAGGCTTCCGCAACATGGTGTCCTCCTCATCAGGGTTGTCGGACGCGGACCGGTGGACGGATCGTCTCACCCCCTTGAACCGTCACGCTGTCGGACGGGTTCCCGCGGCCCGGACCAGCCGGGCCCCGAGCAGCCGGAGCGAGCCGGCGATCCCGCGCGGCATGACGTACATGAACACGATGAGGAACAACCCGTAGATGGCCCAGGGAGCCGCCTTGGAGATGTCCTGGGCCCAGTTGGGCACGAACTGGATGAAGAGCCCGCCGAAGATGGCCCCGGAGATGGAGGCGAGGCCGCCGATGACGATGCCGACCAGGAACGTGATGGACAGGAACACGTTGAAGGCGTCCGGAGCCACGAATGCGATGGTCAGCGCGCTGAGCGCTCCGGCCACGCCGGTGTAGGCGGCGCTGACCCCGAACACGAGCGACTTGTAGAGGGCGTTGTTGATGCCCATGGCCTCGGCGGCGATGGCGTGATCGCGGATGGCGACGATGGCCCGCCCGGTGCGTCCCCGGAGGAGGTTCCGGGCCAGGACGAAGAGCACGACGAGGACGGCGAGGGTGAGGAGGTAGAGCCACTGGTCGGCGGTCAGCGGCAGGCCGAACGGCGCCCCGGGCTTGCTGAGGACGATGCCCTGGGAGCCGCCCGTCCAGTGCTCGAAGTACTTCAGGATCTGCGGCACGGCCAGCGCCAGCGCGAACGTGGCCAGCGCCAGGTAGAGTCCCTCGAGCCGCAGGGCCGGGATCCCGAACAGAAATCCGACCACCAGGCAGACCAGACCGGCGACCGGGATCGTCCAGCCGTACGGCACGCCCCACCGGTCGATCATGATGGCCGTCGTGTAGGCGCCGAGCGCGTAGAAGGCCCCGTGGCCGAGCGAGATCTGGCCGTTGTAGCCGGTGAGGATGTTCAGCCCGAGGAGCGCCATGGCGTAGACGAAGACCTGGGTGAACTGGAACAGGCGAAACCCGCTCAACAGGAAGGGGAGCACGGCGGCCAGGGCCAGTACCGCCACCAGGGCGGCGACCCTCCAGGCGCGCGGCGTCACGCCGACCAGGCGCCCGTCGCGAGCGGCCACCACGGCCGGGACGCTGGCGCTCCCGGACATCGCCTAGACTCGATGCACGAGGGCCCGCCCGAACAGGCCGCTCGGCTTGACGAGCAGGACGACGAGGATCAACGCCAACGCGACGGTGAGCTTGAGCTCGGTACCGATGAACCGCACGTAAGTCCCGACCAGGTTCTCGATGACGCCGACCAGCAGTCCCCCGACCACCGCTCCCCCGGGACTCGTGAAGCCGCCCAGCGTCGCCGACGCGAACGCGTAGATGAGGATGCCGCTCATCATGTTGGGGTCCAGGAACACGATGGGAGCCACCATCATGCCGGCCACCGCGCCGACCAGCGCCGCCAGCCCCCAGCCGAGCGCCAGCATCCAGCCGACGCGGATCCCGCAGAGCCGGCTCGATCCCGGGTTCTGGGCCACGGCCCGCATCGCCAGCCCGAGGGTCGTGTGCCGGAAGAAGCCGTAGAGGAAGGCGAGCACGATCAGCGTGACCCCGATCGCTCCCAGGTCGTGGGTGCCGAACACCACGCGGCCGATCCGGATGGGCTCGCCGGGGAACGGGCTCGGGAAGGGCTTCTGGATGTAGGAGTAGATCCAGCCGGCCAGGCTGTTCAGGATCACCAGGAGGCCGATGCAGACGATGACGATGGTGAGGACCGGCGCGCTCTCCACCGGGCGGATGACGATTCGCTCGATCAGGAGGCCCCCCACGAACGCGATGGCGAGCGTGGCCGCGAAGGCGACCCAGTACGGGAGCCCGGCGTTCAGCATCGACCACGCGAGGTAGGTGCTGAACATGGCCATCTCGCCCTGGGCGAAGTTCACGACGTCGGTGGCCTGATAGATCATCACCAGGGCGAGGGCCAGGCTCCCGTAGATGCCCCCCGTGGCCAGCCCCGACACGACCTGCTGGAGAAAGGTGTCCACCGGGCGCCTCAGTATCCGCCCAAAGATGCGCGCGGCATGGCCTCCGCGCTCACACTCGATCACCCAACCACTGCATGTTCCGCTCCGAGCGGCGGCTGGGCCGCCGCAACGATCCTCGGGGGAGGCCTCGGAGGGGGTGTTCCGACACCCCCTCCGAATTGGCCTCAGTAGCCGAGGTACGAGCGCCGGATGGCGTCGTCCCGCTTCATCACCTCGGCCGGACCGGACAGCACGACCCGACCGGTCTCCAGGAGGTACACGTGGTCAGCCAGGTCGAGTGCCAGCGAGGCGTTCTGCTCGACCAGCAACACGCTCACGCCTTCCTCCTGATTGATGGTCCGCACGATCCGGAAGATTTCCCGGACGATCATCGGAGCCAGCCCGAGCGAGGGCTCGTCCAGCAGCAGGAGGCGCGGCCGCAGCATGAGCGCCCGGGCGACCGCCAGCATCTGCTGCTCGCCGCCGGAGAGTGTGCCCGCCATCTGGCGCCGCCGTTCCCCGAGCACCGGGAAGTACCGGTAGACACCCTGGACGTCGTCCGCCAGCCGGGCCTTCGGCTTCCGGCTGTAGGCGCCGAGCCGGAGGTTTTCCTCCACGGTGAGCTGGACGAAGGTGCCGCGGCCCTCGGGCACGTGGGCGATCCCCAGGCGGACGATGTCCTCGGTGGCCTTCCCGTCGATCCGCCGTCCGCCGAACCGGAGGACGCCCGAGGTCTTGACCATCCCGCACACGGCCCGGAGCGTCGTCGTCTTGCCGGCCCCGTTGGCGCCGAGAATGGTCGTGATGCCGCCGTCCTCCACCGCGAAGCCCACGCGGTGGAGGACCCTCGTCCACCCGTAGTGGGCGTCCAGGCCCTCGGCTTCGAGCAGGGACGGCATCAGCCGTCACTCCCCAGGTAGGCGCGGATCACGTCGGGATTCCGCTGGATCTGGGCCGGCGCTCCTTCCGCGATCTTCCGCCCGAAGTCCAGCACCACCACCCGGTCGGAGACCTGCATGACCAGGCTCATGTGGTGCTCGACCAGCAGCACGGTGACGGCCCGGTCGTCCCGGATGGCGCGGATCAGCTTGCCGAGCGCGGCGACCTCTTCATGGTTCAACCCGCTGGCCGGCTCGTCCAGGAGCAAAAGCTTGGGCCGGCTGGCGAGGGCACGGGCCAGCTCGACGCGCTTGAGGGTGCCATAGGGCAGGCCCGCCGCCGGATGATCGGCGACGGGCTGCAGCCCGAGGAAGGCGATCAGCTCGCGCGCGGTGGCGGCCATCTCCCGCTCCTCGTGCCGGACCCATGGCAGCCGGAGCGCGTTCGACAGGAAATCGCTCCGGGTCCGGCTGTGGAGGCCCACCATGACGTTCTGAAGAACCGTCTGACTCTGGAAGAGGGCGAGGTTCTGGAAGGTCCGCCCGATTCCGAGCGCGGCGATCCGGGGAGGGGTCAGGCCGAGGAGCGGACGGCCTTCGAAGTGGACCTCACCCCGGTGGGGGGTGTAGAGCCGGCTGAGGCAGTTGAAGAGCGTCGTCTTGCCGGCCCCGTTGGGCCCGATCAGCCCCACGATCTGTCCCGCGTCCATCTCGAAGGACACCCCGTCGAGCGCCACGATGCCGCCGAATCGAACGGTGACGTCGCGGACGGCCAGCAGGGGGGCGGAGCGGGACGATGGGGCGGCGGCGCCGGGCATCGGCCCTACTGCGTCTTGAGCCGCGGGTCGAGGGCGTCGCGGAGGGAGTCGCCGAACAGGTTGAACGCGAAGACGGCCAGGCTGATGGCCAGGCCCGGGAAGACCCCCATCCACGGCGCCGCCTCGGCGAACTGCACGGCGGCTCCCCGGAGCATCAAGCCCCAGGCGGGCGTCGGCTCGGCGACGCCGAGCCCGAGGAACGACAGCGAGGCTTCCAGAAGGATGGCCTGCCCTTGGTAGGCCGTGAGCATGATCAGGTAGGGCGCCATCACGTTGGGGAGCATGTGGCGCAGGATGATGCGCCCGTGCCCGAAGCCGGCTGCCCGCGCCGCGTCGACGTACGGCATCTCGCGGATCGCCAGGGCGCTGGAGCGCGAGACCAGCGCGGCCCGGGGGATCATCGGAATCGTGATGGCCAGGATGACGTTGGTGACTCCCGTCCCGAGGATCGCGACGACGGCCAGCGCGAGGATGATCAGGGGGAAGGCCAGGAAGATGTCCATCACGCGCTGGAGCAGGAGGTCGACCCGGCCGCCGAAGTACGCGCTCGTCACGCCGAGCACGGCGCCGATGGTGGCACCGAAGAACGCGCAGGAGAAGCCGACGAGCATGGCGGTGCGCGAGCCGTAGATGATCCGCGAGAGCACGTCCCGCCCGAAGGCGTCGGTCCCGAGCCAGTGGGCTCGACTCGGCGCGGCCAGCATGGCGCCGTAATCCGTGCTCAGGGGGTCGTAGGGCGCCACCACGTCGGCCCCGATCGCCAGCAACAGGTTGGCGACCACGATGGCCGCCCCGATGGCGCCGAGCGGACGCGCCCGGCAGAAATCGGCGACGGCGGCCCACCACCCGCGGTGCTCCTCGACGGCGGGAATCTCGGCCACGGAGGCCGCCGGCCGGTCGATCGCCATCAGCGGTCGCGCCCCGCGGGGCGACCGAAGGTGAGGACCGCTCGCCGCTCCGGGATGCGGGGCCAAGGAGCGAGCCGGGCTAGGACGCAGGGAGGAGGCGGGCCGAGGCGTATGCCGCATACGTTGAGGCCCGCCGACGACCGAGGACGAAGCCAGGCGACGCTCATTGGCCCCGCATCATCGGAACCGGATCCGGGGGTCGATCCACGCATACGCCAGATCGACCAGGA
>DASYQW010000351.1 GCA_036005065.1 Candidatus Methylomirabilota bacterium
TTCCTCATGGAAGAGTTCTGGGCCCTCGTCATTCTCGTGTTCGGGTTCGCGTTCGCCGTTTCCGAATCCATCGCCGTCCTCGAGCGCCGCGTCGACTACTATGCCAGCCGCCGCTGAGCGGGCCTCGAGGGCCCCCTCCGGGACCTCTCCCACCTCTCGAGCCGGATGGGTGGGCGCGGCGGCACGCAATTTCACTCAGGAATCGGCGCGCGGATGTGGAATTCTACAAGCCACCATGCGGACCGCCGCCGTTCTCCTGCTGAGCGTCGTCCCCGGAGTCCTCGCCTGGTGGTGGGGTCGCCGGCTGGCCGCCCTGGCCGACGACGCCGCCCTGCCCGAGCGGCTGGCCGCCTACCGGAGCCGGCTCGGTCGGGTCACCATCACGCTGCTCGTCCTCGCCACCGTGGTAGCGCACGAGCACGTCGTCTGGGGAGCGCCGCTGGCGCTGGCCACCGTGCTGGCCGGCGGCTTTCCGGCGCGCAAGGCGCTCCTGCGCGAAGAGTGGGGGCTCTTCGCCTATCTCTCCCACGTCGTCCGACTGGCGCTGGCCACCGCTGGCTTCTGGATGCTGCTGGCGGCGGCGCCCGCGCTCGTGCACGCGGCCGGAACATTCCGGTGGCCGGTGGTCGTCCTGCTCGCCGCCCTCCTCCTCGCGTGGAACGCGGCGTACCCGCGCGTCTTCCTGGCCCTCGTGCACGCCCGGCCGCTCGACCGTCCCGATCTCCACACATGTCTCACCGCGGTCATCGAGCGTGCCCGGACGGCCGCCCCCCGCCTCTATCGGGCCGGGACATCCGGCGGCCGCTGGGCCAACGCCTTCGCCTTCCCGACCACCGGGACGCCCTCGGTCCTGTTCACGAACACGCTGCTCGATCTCTTCGCCCCCGACGAGCTGGCCGCGGTCTTCGCGCACGAGGTGGCCCACCTCGAGCACTACGACCGGCGGCGCCTGTTCCGGTGGACCGTCGTCAACTGGGTGGCGATCGCCCTGGGCCTTCTGGTCGTCCCCCTCCTGATGGTCCGGTTCGAGGGGTGGGCCGGCGTCCTGGGCTGGACATGGGCGCTCCTCGTCGTGCTCTTCCTGGTCCTGAAGCTGGCCAGCCACAAGGCTCACGAGGCCGAGAGCGACCGGCGGGCCGTGGTCCTCTGCGGCGACCCGGAGGCCCTGGCCCGGGCCCTGGTGAAGCTGCACGTGCTGGCCAGACTCCCGCGCCGGCTGGAGATCGACCTGGAGCGGGCGGCATCCCATCCGAGCCTCGCCCACCGCATCCAGGCCATTCGCGCAGGCGTCTCGGCCCCGCCCGGACTCCCGGTCGTGCTGTCATCGTCCACCCTCGGTGCCCTCGTGATCCTCGACGCCGACCGGGTCCACCGGCTCGAGGGCGTGCCGCCGGACGCGCCGGCCGATCCCGCGACCTTGCGCGATCGGGCGGCGGTGGTGCAGTCCATCGCCTACCCGGAGCTGGTCGACCTCCGTGTCCGCGCGCCACTCGCCGGCGAGGTGTTGCTGGTGGCCACCGACCGGGCGGGGCGTTCCTGGTCCGTTCCGCTCCGGCCGGAGTCCGTCGCCGCCGCCCAGGCCGCCCTGGATGCCGTCGATGCCCGTCTGGGCCGAAGCCCCGCCGGGCTCCTCCACCATCCGGCGGTTCCGGTCATGGTGGCGAGCGCCATCGTCATCGTCTCGATCGCCTCCGGGAACCTGGGCGTCGCCGTGCCACTGGGCCTCCTCGCGCTCTTCCGGCCCGCCCCGGTGCCGCTCGCGGCCACGGGCATCACGGCCATCGCCGGGGTGCTCCTGGCGCTCCGGGATCCGATCGCGGGCGTCTTCACCCCCGCGCTCCACTCTGGCGCCCTGGCGACCCTGGCCGGCCTCGGGGGCGTAATCGTGTGGCTCGCGCTCGCGCGCCGCCGGACGGAGGGCGAGCCTCACGGCGTGGCCACCGGGCTCACGCTGGCCGTGCTGGGAATCGCGGCGATCCCGGCGTGGAGCGCCCTCCTCTGGGTCGCCATGTCGGGAGCCGGGGGACTCCGTCTTCACCAGGCGGCCCGGGCGGCGCCGAGCGCGACGGTGGCGCTCCTCGGGCTCGCCGGCGCGTTGCTCCTCGTTCCCCGCCGTCCCGCCCGCTGGGCGGCGGCGATCGCCGCCATTCTCGCGGTCGTGCCGCTCGGGCTGGGCGCCGGCTGGTTTCACGATCGGTTCGGGTACGACCCGCTGGCGACCGCCGGTCCGGCGCTCCGCTGGAGCGGGGGATCACTCCGCGTCGTGGGACAGGCGCGCGGTGTCGGCGCCACCGGACTCCGCCTCTCGCCCTCGGGCCGAGAGTATGCCGTGCGATCGCTCCCCCGACCCGAGGGACGCCGCTGGCTCGCGAGCTTCCTGATCGGTCGCTTCGACGGCGGCCACCGCGAGATCGAGGCCTACGACCTGGCGTTTCTCGGCGACGGGAAGGTCCTGGCCCTCGCGTATCCCGGCCCCGGTCCCGAGCCCGAACTCCGTGTCGCCGCGCTGGACGATCTCGCGGACTCCGGCTGGCATCGGACACTGCCCAGGTTCGCGGTCCAGGCCCTCTCGGCGGATCCGGCCACCGGGGCGTGGCGGGTCAGCGGCTGGGGCTCGCCGGACGACGCGCTCGTCGTGATATCGGGCCACGTGGGGCGCGATGCCGTCGCGACGACGGCCTGGCGCCACCCGGGCCGCAGTGAATCCAGAGGGGTCGTCGTCCCCGGGACCGGGGTGGCTCT
>DASYQW010000352.1 GCA_036005065.1 Candidatus Methylomirabilota bacterium
CTGGTGGCGAAGGAGTTTCTGAGCTGGCTCGCGGTGCCGCCGGCCGCCCGGTGGCTGGATGTGGGCTGCGGAACCGGCGCCCTGACCGCGATGATCCTGGCCATGGCCTCGCCCAGCCAGGTCGACGCGATCGACGCCTCCGAAGGCTATGTGGCCTACGCGCGAGGCATGACGCAGGACCCGCGTGTCCGGTTCCAGGTCGCCGACGCCCGGGCGCTTCCGGAGCCGGCGGAGGCCCGCGACGCCGTCGTGTCGGGCCTCGTCCTCAACTTCGTGCCCGAGCCGGCCCGGGCCGTCGCCGAGATGGCGCGGGTCGCGCGCCGGGGCGGGACCGTCGCGGCCTACGTCTGGGACTACGCGGGGAAGATGGAGTTGATGCGCCACTTCTGGGATGTCGCAGTGGCCCTCGACTCCTCCGCCCGCGAGCTGGACGAGGGCCGGCGTTTTCCGGTCTGCCGGCCGGAGGCGCTGGCGGCGCTCTTCGTCGACGCTCGGCTGGGCGAGGTCGAGACGCGGGCGATCGACGTCCCGACCGTCTTCCGCGACTTCGACGACTACTGGTCGCCGTTCCTCGGCGGCCAGGGCCCCGCGCCCGGTTACGCGATGTCCCTGAGCGAGGCGCGCCGCGCGGCGCTGCGCGAGCGGATCCGAGCGTCGCTCCCGGTGGGCCCGGACGGGTCCGTCCACCTGGTCGCCCGCGCCTGGGCCGTCCGCGGCCGCCGCCCGTGACGCGCGACGTGGCGGACCAGCCGGCTCCCGTCCTCCATCGCGACTGGCGAAGCCGCGATGCGTGGCGGGGGACCCGCCTCGGCCTGTGGGCGTGGCTCCTCCAGCGGGCGGCCGCCGTGGCTCTCGTCCTCGCGATCGTGCTTCATCTCCGGAATCCCTTCCTCCGCCCGATCCAGGCGATCGTCCTCGGCCTCGTGCTCCTCCACGGACTCCTCGGGCTGCGGGCGATCCTCCTGGACTTCGGGCTGCCGGTGCGCCTCCATCAGGCGCTCTTCATCGCAGCCCTGCTCCTCGGTGTCGCCCTCTATGCGCTGGCCTGGTGGTGGCGCTGGTACTGAGATGATCATCCGCGTCTTCCGCTGGCGCCCCGAGGCGCCCGCCGCGCGCTTCGACGAGTTTCCGGTCGAGGCGGGGGAGGGCACGACGGTGCTCGATGCCCTCGTCGGGATTCGCGAAACGCGGGCGCCCGACCTCGCCTTCCGCTACGCCTGCCGGGTGGGGATGTGCGGCTCGTGCGCCATGGTGGTGGATGGCCGGGAGCGCTGGACCTGCCGGACCCGGCTCCGGCCGCTGGCCCGCCAGGGGGCCACGGTGACGATCCGCCCGCTCTACCACTTCCCGCTGGTCCGGGACCTGGTGGTCGACCTGCAGCCCTTCGTCGAGCGCATGAAGGCGGCGGGCGCCGCCTTCGTGCCGGGTGGAGAACCCCCGGAGGCGACCCTTCCGGAGCGGCCCGCGATCGATGCCGCGATCGAGTGCATCGGCTGCGGCGCGTGTGTGTCGGCCTGCACGATGGTCCGCTGGGACCCTCGGTTTCCGGGGCCGGCCGCCCTGAACCGCGCGTTCACGCTGCTCGCCGACGGCCGCGACGCCGGGGCCACCGGGCGGTGGACGACCGTCTTCGGGGAAGACGGCGTCTTCCGGTGCCACGGGCAAGCTCAGTGCACCGCCGTCTGCCCCATGGAGCTCTCCCCGGCCGATTCGATCCTGCGCCTCCGGCGCAAGGCGACCCGATCACTGTTTTTGCGGACTTAGCCGCGCTCGGTCGCTTGACACCGGGCGGGCAGCCGGGTAGCATCGAAGCGCAGACTTCACGTCGCCTCCTGCCCCCCGGGGGGTGGGAGGCGATATCTTTGGGGGCTCGCCATGATCGACGCGATCCGCGCGCTGTACGCCGCCATGCCCGAGCGACTGGCCCGGGCCCGCCGGGAGTGGAGGCGTCCCCTGACCCTCACCGACAAGATCCTGGTGAGCCATGTCCTGGACTGGAAGACGCAGGTCTGGGACCGCGGCAAGGCCCAGCTCCGGCTCGGGGTGGATCGGGTGGCGATGCAGGACGCGACCGGCCAGATGGCCCTCCTCCAGTTCATGCAGGCCGGGAAAAAGCGGGTGGCCGTGCCCTCCACGGTCCACTGCGACCACCTGATCCGGGCCGAGACCGGGGCCTCCGACGACATGGGCCGTGCCCTGGCCGAGAACAACGAGGTCTACGCCTTCCTCCACTCGGCCTCGCGAAAGTACGGAATCGGGTTCTGGCGGCCCGGCTCGGGCATCATCCACCAGGTCGTGCTGGAGAACTACGCGTTCCCGGGCGGACTGATGATCGGGGCCGACTCCCACACGCCGAACGGCGGCGGGCTCGGCATGCTCGCCATCGGCGTCGGCGGCGTCGACTGTGGCGAGGTGATGGCCGGGCTTCCGTGGGAGGTTCTCCACCCGAAGCTGGTCGGCGTCCACCTGACCGGCAAGCTCGGGGGGTGGAGCGCGCCCAAGGACGTGATCACCTACCTGTGCGGGCTCCTCACCGTCAAGGGGGGAACCAACAAGATCATCGAGTACTTCGGCCCCGGCGCCGAATCCATCAGCGCCACCGGGAAGGGCACCATCTGCAACATGGGCGCCGAGCTCGGCGCCACCACCTCGGTCTTCCCCTTCGACGACCGGATGGCCGCGTACCTTCGGGCCACCGACCGGGCGGAGGTGGCCGCCCTGGCCGAGCAGTCCCGCGAGCACCTCACGCCGGATCCGGAGGTCCTCGACGACCCGGGGCGGTTCTACGACGAGCTGGTCGAGATCGATCTCTCGACCCTCGAGCCGCACATCGTCGGCCCGCACTCGCCGGACCGGGCCCGGTCGATCTCGAAGCTCGCCGACGACGTGCGAGCGAACGGTTGGCCCGCCCGGATCAAGGCCGCCCTGATCGGCTCGTGCACCAACTCCTCCTACGAGGACATGCGCCGCGCAGCCCACATCGCCACCCAAGGGATCAAGGCGGGGCTCCGGACGCGCACTCCCTTCCTCATCACGCCCGGCTCCGAGCGGATCTTCCAGACCATCAAGCGCGACGGGATCATGACGACCTTCGAGCAGATGGGCGGCACGGTGCTGGCCAACGCCTGTGGCCCCTGCATCGGCCAGTGGAAGCGCTCCGACGTCGGGCGGGAAGAGACCAACACGATCGTCTCCTCCTTCAACCGCAACTTCCCCGGGCGCAACGACGGGAGCGCGGCGACGCTCTCCTTCCTGACCAGCCCGGAGATCGTGACGGCCCTGGCCTTCGCGGGGACGCTCGAGTTCGACCCGGTCCACGGAACGCTCCCCGGCCCCGACGGCCGGCCGTTCCGGTTCACCCCGCCGGAGGGGGAGGAGCTCCCGCGCGACGGGTTCGCCGGCGGCGCCGAGGGGTACGAGGCGCCCGCCCCGGATGCCGACGCCGTCGGGGTGGCCATCCCGCCGGACAGCGAGCGCCTCCAGCTCCTCGAGCCGTTCCCGCGGTGGGACGGGAAGGACTTCGAGCGGCTGCCCATCCTGGTCAAGGCGCGGGGCAAGACGACCACCGACCACATCTCGCCGGCCGGCGCCTGGCTCCGGTATCGCGGGCACCTCGATCGGATCAGCGACAACATGTTCCTCGGGGCCCTCAACGCCTTCACCGGCGAGACGGGCAAGGGCCTGAACGTCCTCACCGGGGAGGCGGGGGTTCCGTTCGCCCGGATCGCCCGCGACTGGAAGGCGAAGGGCGTCGGCTGGGTGGTGGTCGGCGACGAGAACTATGGCGAGGGGTCGAGCCGCGAGCACGCGGCGATGTCGCCGCGGTATCTCGGGGCCAGAGTGGTCATCGTGAAGAGCTTCGCCCGGATCCACGAGACCAACCTCAAGAAGCAGGGCATCCTCCCGCTCGTGTTCGCCGATGCGAAGGATTACGACCTGTTCGAGCAGGACGACCGGGTCTCGATCGTGAGACTGGCCGACCTGGCCCCGGGGCGGCCCGTCGAGGCGCGTGTCCACAAGCCGGACGGGCGAGAGGTGACCGTCATCACCCGCCACGCCCTGACCGCCGAGCAGATCGGCTGGTTCCGCGCGGGGTCGGCGCTCAACGCGCTGACCTAGCTGGCGCCGTGCCGATCACCCTCGCGCTCCTCGGCCCTCGGTCCGGCGCGAACGACTCGGATACATAGGAGGCCTCGATGGTCGGTCGCGTGAAGATCCCCGCCGGCGAGCGGATCACCATCTCTCACGGGAAGCTCCAGGTCCCCGACACGCCGATCGTCCCGTTCATCGAGGGCGACGGCACCGGCCCCGACATCTGGCAGGCCGCGGTCCGCGTGCTCGACGCCGCGGTCGAGCTGGCGTCCCGCGGCCGGCGGCGGATCGCCTGGGCCGAGGTCTACGCCGGCGAGAAGGCGCAGGCGGCCTACGGGAAGGACTGCCCGCCGAACCTGCTGCCCCAGGAGACGCTCGACGTCATCCGGGAGTACCTGGTGGCCATCAAGGGGCCGCTCACCACGCCCATCGGGGAGGGCTTCCGCAGCCTGAACGTCACGCTCCGCCAGCAGCTCGACCTGTACGTGTGCCTGCGCCCGGTGAAGTACTTCCAGGGCGTGCCCTCGCCGGTCAAGCGCCCCGAGAAGGTCGACATGGTGATCTTCCGCGAGAACACCGAGGACATCTACGCCGGCATCGAGTGGGAGACGGGGACGCCGGAATGTCGCCGGGTCATCGACTTCCTGACCCGGGAGATGGGCGTCCGGCAGATCCGCTTCCCGCAGAGCTCCTCCATCGGGATCAAGCCGATCTCGCGGGAGGGCTCCGAGCGGCTGATCGGGGCCGCCATCCGCTACGCGATCGAGCACGGCCGCCGCAACGTGACCCTGGTCCACAAGGGGAACATCCAGAAGTACACGGAAGGGATGTTCATGAAGTGGGGGTATGCGCTGGCCAGGCGCGAGTTCGGGGACCGGACGGTCTCCTGGGAGGAGTGCGGGGGGAAGCCGCCGGCCGGGAAGCTCCTGATCAAGGACGCCATCACCGACGCCTTTCTCCAGCAGATCCTGACGCGCCCGGACGAGTTCGACGTGATCGCCGCCCCCAACCTGAGCGGCGACCTGCTGTCGGACGCGCTGGCCGCTCAGGTCGGCGGCATCGGTATCGCGCCAGGGGGGAACATCAACTACGAGACGGGGCACGCCCTCTTCGAGGCGACCCACGGCACCGCCCCCAAGTACGCCGGGCAGGACAAGGTGAACCCGGGGTCGGTGATCCTCTCCGGCGAAATGATGCTGCGCTACATGGGCTGGACCGACGCGGCGGATCGGATCATCAGGGGGCTCGAGGCTACCATCGGGCAGAAGGTCGTGACCTACGACTTCGCCCGTCTCATGGAGGGCGCCCGGGAAGTCAAGTGCTCGGAGTTCGCCACCGCGATCGTCGACAACATGCGGAGGCTGTGAGGTAGCAGAGATGCTGGGGCGGTTCACGGAGCGCGCGCGCCGTGTCAAGAGTTCCAAGTGGCGCATCCCTCTGTAGGGGTCTCCGTGTTCTCCGAACGCGAAGTCGCGTACCTCAAGTCCCAGCGGCTGGCCCGGATCGCCACGGCGTCGGCCGAGATGCAATCCGACGTGGCGCCGGTCGGGTTTGAGTTCGACGGCCGGGACTTCTACGTCGGCGGCCTCGACATCACCCGGACGCTCAAGTACAAGAACGCGCAGGTCCATCCGAAGGTGGCCCTGGTGGTCGACGACCTGGAGTCGGTCGATCCGTGGAAGCCTCGCGGCATCAAGATCCACGGCAGCGCGACCATCGTCGAGCGGGACGGACGGTTCGGCCGGAAGCCGTATATCCGGATCGTTCCGGAAGCCCACTGGAGCTGGGGGATCGAGGGGCCCGTCTTCCAGGACGGCAAGCCCGTCATCAAGAGGACGCGGCACTCCCGATGAGGGGAGGCGGCATGACCCGCCCGAAGGTCACGGTCGTCGGCGCCGGCAACGTCGGGGCGACCACCGCCCAGTACATCGTCGAGCGGGAGCTGGCGGACGTCGTCCTGACGGACGTCGTCGAGGGACTGCCGCAGGGAAAGGCGCTCGACCTCCTCCAGGCCGGGCCCGTCCACGGCTACGACTGCCGCCTGATCGGCGCCAACGACTACGCGCCGACCGCGGGCTCGCACATCGTCGTGCTCACCGCCGGGTTGGCCCGGAAGCCGGGGATGAGTCGCGACGACCTCCTGTTCAAGAACGCGGACATCGTCCGCGGCGTCGTGCAAGAGGTGGCCCGCCTGTCGCCCGAGGCCATCCTCATCGTGGTCACCAACCCGCTCGATGCGATGGCGCAGCTCGCCTGGAGGACGTCCGGGTTCCCGAAGCAGCGGGTTCTCGGGATGGCGGGAGTCCTCGATTCGGCGCGCTTTCGGACCTTCATCGCCGAGGAGCTCGGCGTGTCGGTCGAGAACGTGACCGCGTTCGTCCTCGGCGGCCACGGCGACACCATGGTGCCGCTGCCCCGCTATTCGACGGTGGCCGGGATCCCGATCACCGAGCTCCTGCCCAGGGAGCGGATCGATGCCCTGGTCCACCGCACGGCCACCGGCGGCGCCGAGATCGTGAACCTGCTCAAGGCGGGGAGCGCGTTCTACGCGCCCGGGGCCTCGGTCACCGAGATGGTCGAGGCGATCCTGCGCGACAAGAAGAAGATCCTCCCCTGCGCCGCCTACCTCGAGGGGGAGTACGGGATCCGGGGGCTGTTCGTGGGGGTGCCGGTGAAGCTGGGGCGGGGCGGGGTCGAGCAGATCATCGAGATCCGGCTCACGCCCGATGAGGCGGCTGCCCTCGAGAAGTCCGCCGAGGCCGTCCGCGAACTGGCCGACAAGCTGAAGCTCTAGGAACCGTCATGCGAGAGATCCCGGCCGGCGACGTCACGGCGACCATCAAGCGGCTCTGCCAGGAAGCGAACCTCGAGCTGGGCGTGGACATGCTCCGCGCCTTCGACCGGGCGCTCGAGCGGGAGCGTTCGCCGGCCGGCCGGCAGGTCCTGGAGATGATCAAGGAGAACGCGCGGATCGCCCGGACCGAGCGGCTGCCGTATTGCCAGGATACCGGCTTCCTCATCTGCTTCGTCGAGCTCGGCCAGGACGTCCACGTCACCGGCGGTCTCCTCACCGACGCCATCGACGAGGGCGTGCGCCAGGGCTATGCGGAGGGCTACCTCCGGGCCTCCATCGTGCGTGACCCGTTTGACCGGAAGAACACCGGCGACAACACCCCGGCCGTGGTCCACGTCGAGGTCGTCCCGGGCGAGCATCTGACGCTGAGGGTGATGGCCAAGGGCGGCGGCTGCGAGAACCGCTCGAAGTACAAGATGCTGACCCCCGCCGACGGCCTGCCCGGGGTCAAGGCGTGGGTCCTCGAGTGCATCAAGACCGCGGGCCCCGACGCCTGCCCGCCCCTCATCGCCGGGGTCGGCGTGGGCGGCACCTTCGAGAAAGCGGCTCTGCTCTCCAAGAAAGCGCTCTTCCGGGAGATCGGCAAGCCCAACCCGAACCCGGAGCTGGCCACCCTCGAGGCCGAGCTCCTCGACGGGGCGAACCGCCTGGGGATCGGGCCGCAGGGCTACGGGGGCGACACCACGGCCTTCGCCATTCACATCGAGACGTTCCCGTGCCACATCACCTCGCTCCCGGTGGCGGTGACGATCGAATGCCACGCGCATCGGCACAAAGAGGCCGTGCTGTGAGAGGCCGGGCCCGAGTCCGAGCGCGGGCTTTGCCCGCGCAACCCTTCCTCGGGGGGAGGTTCGGAAGGGGGGCGGAGCCCCCCTCCGAGAAGATCGCGTGTCACGCGCATCGCCACAAGGAGGGTGTCCTCTGAGCCTCGAGGTCGGCGGCGACGTGCTCCGGTTGACGACCCCTCTCTCGGACGGCGACGTCGTCCAGCTCCGGGCCGGGGACCGGGTGCGTCTGTTCGGGATCCTCCTCACCGGCCGTGATGCCGCGCACAAGCGACTCGTCGACCGACTCGACGAGGGGCAGCCGTTGCCGGTCGACGTTCGCGGCCAGATCATCTACTATGTGGGGCCGACGCCGCCGCCGCCTGGCATGGTGATCGGCTCGGCCGGGCCCACCACCGGAGGGCGCATGGACAGATATGCGCCCCGGCTGATGGCGCTCGGCCTCAAAGGGATGATCGGCAAGGGACACCGCTCGCAGTCGGTACGGGACGCGATGCGCCAGTGGAAGTGCGTGTATTTCGGGGCGGTGGGGGGGGCCGGCGCGCTCCTCTCCAGGTACATCAAGGCCGCCGAGATCGTCGCCTACGATGACTTGGGGACCGAAGCGATCCGCCGCCTCACCGTGGAGGACTTCCCGGTGATCGTGGTCAACGACACCCACGGCGGCGACCTCTACGAGGACGGGATGAAGCAATACGCGCGCCCGGCCGGGGAGGCCTCCGAATGAACGGGATCACTGCGACCAGGGTGACCGGCACGCACACCGGGCGGCCCCACATCGCCGGGCCGCTTCGCTGGGACCCCTGGTGGATCGAGCCGACCCTGGTGGTGACCGGTCTCGGCGCGTTCATCTTCTACTCGACCTGGGCCGCGCTCCAGAACGCCCATTACTACGCGGCCCCCTACCTCTCGCCCTTTTACTCGCCCTGCCTCACGGCGGAATGTCTGCACGTCACCGTGCCGCTGCTCGGCAGGCATCCGCAGCTTCCGATCATCGGCGTCCTGTCGCCGGCCTTCCTCGTCCTCTGGGGCCCCGGCCTTTTCCGCCTGACCTGCTACTACTACCGCAAGGCCTACTACCGCGCGTTCTGGGGGGTGCCGCCGGCCTGCGCCGTCCCGGACGTCCGGCGGGAGTACACGGGCGAGACGCGCTTCCCGCTCACCCTGCAGAAATGGCACCGCTACATGTTCTACGTCGCGGTCATCTTCATCGTGGTCCTCACCTGGGACGCGCTCCTGGCGTTCCGATTCCGGGACGGCTTCGGCGTCGGGGTCGGGACCCTCGTGATGTGGGCCAACGTGGTTCTCCTGGCCGGCTACACGTTCTCCTGTCATTCCTGCCGGCACGTCTGCGGCGGCGTCCTCGACGAGTTCTCCAAGGCGCCCGCCCGCTATCAGGTCTGGCGGTTCCTCACCCGCCTGAACGAGCGCCACCCGCTCTTCGCGTGGCTCTCGTTGTTCAGCGTCGGGCTCACCGACCTCTACATCCGGCTCGTCTCGATGGGCGTCATTCGAGACTTCAGGATCCTGTGATGAGCGCCGGAGACCGGTACGAAACACACGAGTACGACGTGATCGTGGTGGGGGCCGGGGGCGCCGGCCTCCGGGCGGCCGTCGAGGCCTCCGCGCAGGGAGTGAAGACGGCCCTGATCTGCAAGTCGCTCCTCGGGAAGGCCCACACGGTCATGGCCGAGGGCGGTATCGCCGCCGCGCTGGGCAACGTGTATCCGGAGGACAACTGGCAGGTCCACTTCCGGGACACCATGCGCGGCGGCAAGATGCTGAACAACTGGCGGATGGCCCAGCTCCACGCCCAGGAGGCACCCGAGCGGGTGCTGGAGCTCGAGCGCTGGGGCGCCCTCTTCGACCGGACCAAGGACGGGCTGATCCTCCAGCGTGACTTCGGCGGCCACCGCTACGCGCGCCTGGCCCACGTCGGGGACCGGACCGGCCTCGAGATGATCCGCACCCTCCAGCAGCACGCCGTTCACCGCGGGATCGACGTGTTCATGGAGTGCACGATCGCGCGTCTCCTCACGGACGACGGCCACATCGCCGGCGCGCTCGGCTACTACCGGCCTACCGGCCAGTTCGCCCTCTTCAAGGCCAAGGCGGTGGTCCTGGCCACCGGCGGCATCGGCAAGATCTGGAAGTTCAGCTCCAACTCCTGGGAGTACACCGGGGATGGGGTCAGCCTGGCCCTCGAGGCCGGGGCGGACCTGATCGACATGGAGTGCTACCAGTTCCACCCGACCGGGATGGTCTGGCCTCCCAGCGTCCGCGGCGTCCTCGTCACCGAAGGCGTTCGCGGCGATGGCGGGACCCTCACGAACGCGCTGGGCGAGCGCTTCATGTTCAAGTACATCCCGGAGTACTTCCGGGCCGAGACCGCGGACACCGAGGAGGAGGCCGATCGCTGGTACACGGACAAGAAGAATGCCCGGAGGACGCCCGACCTCCTGCCCCGCGACGAGGTGGCCCGCGCCATCAACGCGGAGGTCAAGGCCGGGCGGGGGAGCCCACACGGAGGCGTCTTCCTCGACATCGCCTCCCGGCGCCCGGCCGACTACATCAAGCGGCGGCTCCCGTCCATGTACCACCAGTTCAAGGAGTTGGCCGGCGTGGACATCACCAAGGAGCCGATGGAGGTGGGGCCGACCGCCCACTACATGAACGGCGGGGTACGCGTGGACGCGGACTCGACGGCCACGGCCGTCCCGGGCCTCTTCGCGGCGGGCGAGGTGGCGGGAGGCCTCCACGGGGCCAACCGGCTGGGTGGTAACTCGCTCTCCGACCTCCTCGTGTTCGGCCGCCGGGCCGGACTCTACGCGGCCGACTACGTGCGGGCGCTCAAGGGCACCGTGAAGATCGACGACGGCCACGTCGAGGCGGCCCGGCGCGAGGTGCTCGCGCCCTTCGAACGGACGGGGGGCGAGAACCCCTACCAGATCCAGCACGACCTCCAGGAGACGATGCAGAGCCTGGTCGGAATCATCCGGACGGAGGCGGAGCTGAAGGAGGCGGTGCAGCGGATCCAGGCCTTGAAGGATCGCGCGGGGCGGGTAGGGGTGGAAGGCGCCCGGCTCTACAATCCCGGCTGGCACCTGGCGCTGGACCTTGGTTCGCTCCTGGCCGTCTCCGAGGCCGTCACCTTCGCCGCGCTCGAGCGCAAGGAGAGCCGCGGGGGTCACACGCGGGAGGATTATCCGAAGCCGGATCCGCACTTCGCCAAGGTCAACGTGGCCGTTCGTCACAGGAACGGCAAGATCGTGGTGACCCAGGAGCCACTCCCCGAGATGCCCCCGGAGCTCAAGAAGCTCCTCGAGGACAAGTGATGCGGCCCGGGCCGATAGCCTTCGCAGCCCGTCGTCCTCGGTCGTCGGCGGGCCTCAACGTATGCGGCATACGCCTCGGCCCGCCTCCTCCCTGCGTCCTAGGGCTGCTCGGCTCTCGGCCCGGTTCCATCGCACGGACGCGGTGTGACTGGGTACATCCTCGAGGACAAGTGATGCGGCCCGGGCCGATCCCCGTCGCATCCCGTCGGGCGGCGCACTGCCGCACCCGCGAGGGCACGTAGGGTGGCCGGCCGCGAGGCGGTGATGCTCGTCTTCCGCGGCGACGCGGACGGCGGCGAGTTCCGGGAGTACC